>CALPSK010000051.1 GCA_943326215.1 Sediminibacterium ginsengisoli
GGGGAAGAAGATAATGAGTTTATACCTTTATTTTCATTTAATGAGCAGGGGGAAGAGAATGAGCCAGAAATGGTGATTGATTCTTTATTACCCATTCTGCCACTTCGTAATACGGTCCTATTTCCGGGCGTGGTTATTCCTATTACGGTGGGAAGAGATAAGAGCATTCAGGCTGTAAAGGCTTCTTATAATAAGGATAAATTAATTGGAGTGGTTTCTCAGAAGGATGGCAATATTGAGGATCCTACACCCGCCGATTTATGTCAAATTGGTACCGTTGCAAAAATCATTAAAATGATTAAAATGCAAGACGGAGGTACCACTATTATTATTCAAGGGAAAAAGCGATTTGAATTATTGGAGATGAAAGAAGAAGATCCTTTTTTCAAAGCCAGTGTGAAAGTATTAGTAGAAGATAAAGTAGATAAAGAGAACCAAGATTTTCAAGCCTACTTATCCAATATAAAAGATTTAGCCACTCAAATTATTCAGTTGTCTCCTAATTTTCCATCCGAGGCAGCCATGATTTTAAAAAATATTGAAAGCCCTTTATTTTTAATCAATTTTGTAAGTAGTAATTTAAGTGTAGATGTAAATGATAAGCAAGCCTTATTAGAGCAACACAATATCAAGCTTAGGGCAGAAAAATTAATTCAGTTCTTACAACAAGAATTACAATTTGTTGAATTAAAAAATAAGGTGGCCAACAAAACGCGCACCGAAATAGATAAGCAACAACGCGATTACTTTTTACAACAACAATTAAAAAGTATTAAGGATGAATTAGGCGGAGACCCCAATGAGCGCGAAGTAGCGGAGATGAAAAAGAAGGCAGAAGGCAAGAAGTGGCCAGAAGCTGCTAAAAAATTATTTCAAAATGGTTTGGAGAAATTGGAGCGTATGCATCCAAGCACGCCAGACTACTCTGTGGTGTATAATCATTTAGACTTATTATTAGACCTTCCTTGGGAAGAATATACAGCAGACAACTACGATTTAAAAAATGCTAAAAAAGTTTTAGACGCCGACCATTATGGTATGGGTAAAATAAAAAATAGAATTTTAGAGTACTTGGCTGTGCTTAAAATTAAAGGCGATATGAAAAGCCCTATTCTATGTTTTTTAGGCCCTCCAGGTATTGGTAAAACTTCTTTAGGAAAATCTATTGCGCATGCCATTGGTAGAAAATATATTAGAGTAAGCCTGGGTGGCTTGCACGAGGAAAGTGAAATTAGAGGACACCGTAAAACCTATATTGGCGCCATGCCAGGTAGAATTGTACAAAGTCTGCGTAAGGTGAAGACCTCTAACCCTGTTATGATATTGGATGAGATAGATAAAATAGGCAGCGACCATAGAGGCGACCCATCTTCTGCTTTATTAGAAGTATTAGATCCAGAGCAGAACCATAGTTTTTATGATAACTACTTAGAATCGGAATATGATTTAAGTAAAACCTTATTTATTGCAACGGCCAATGATATTAGCCGTATTCAACCCGCACTTAGAGACCGTTTAGAAATAATTGATTTAAGTGGGTATGCAGTGGAAGAAAAAATTGAAATTGCGAAAAGACATTTACTGCCTAAGCAAAGACAAGCCCATGGATTAGATAAAATTAATTTCAAGGTACTTGACAATGTACTTGAGAAAGTGATTGAAGATTATACCAGAGAAAGTGGTGTGCGGGAACTGGACAGACAGCTGGCTTCCATTATGCGTTATCAAGCAAAAGAATTAGCCTATAAGCATAAAGTGAAACCCACTGTTACTAAAACCGATTTACATAAAATTTTAGGACAGGCTAGGTATAGTAATGAAATATATAAAACCGTAAACATGCCAGGGGTGGCAGTGGGTTTGGCCTGGACTTATGTAGGAGGAGATATTTTATTTATAGAAGTATTACTTGCTGAAGGTAAAGGTGGTTTAAAGCTTACTGGTAACCTTGGTAATGTAATGAAAGAAAGTGTGGACACGGCCCTTACTTATTTACAAAGTAATGCCAAAAAAATTGGGGTTGACCCGACTTTGTTTACCACAAAGTCAATTCATGTGCATGTGCCTGAAGGGGCTGTGCCTAAGGATGGTCCTAGTGCAGGTATTACTATGCTAACCGCACTTACTTCTGCCTTCACGGGTAGAAAAGTAAAACCTTATTTAGCCATGACGGGTGAAATAACACTACGTGGCCAGGTACTTCCTGTAGGGGGCATTAAAGAAAAAATATTAGCAGCTAAAAGAGCGGGTATGAAAGAAATTATACTTTGCTGGCAGAATGAAAAAGATATCAATGAAATTGACCATAGTTTTATTAAAGGGCTACAGTTTCATTATGTAAAAAATATGCAACAAGTGCTTGACCTAGCATTAGTTTAAATCCCTAGCTTTGTTCTATGAGAAGGGGGACATTCAAATTAAGTTGTAAACTATTCATTATTGTTTTCATTGCATTTTTTGTAAGCGCAAGCCCTTTGCGCGCTCAGCAATATAGTACCAATGAGGTCTATCAATTTTTAACCTTACCCTATAGTGCAAAAGCTACTGCCTTAGGAGGCGTTAATATTAGTAATCTTGGCTCCGATTTAGGACTAGCAATGTATAACCCTGGTTTATTAGATCCATCTATGGATAAAATGCTTCATTTAAGTGTGAAGTCTTATTTTTCTGACATAAAGCAATACGATTTTAGCGGAGCCCATTATATACCCAAGAAAAATTGGGTCCTTGGTTGGGGCTTACATTATATGGGGTATGGGAATATTAAAATGACCGATGTATCGGGCAATGAGATGGGTAATTTTATAGCCAATGATTATGTAGCAGAAGTCTCAATGGCTTCAGCCTTTAAAAAAAATATAAACCTAGGAGCTACGCTTAAATTAATACAATCCAATTATGGAATTTATAAATCTACTGGCCTAGCCATGGATTTATCCATGGTTTATACTTCATCAAACAGATTATTACGCGCCAGTATACTTGCCAATAATGTGGGAGGCCAGCTTTCCTCTTACACAGAAAAAGAAAGGCTGCCTTTAAACATAATTATGGGGGTATCTAAAAAATTAGAAAGTGCACCTATTCAATTTTCTTTCACAGCACAAAGGCTTTCTATTTGGAATAATACTTTGTATGACCCAGGTTTTTATAATGCGCAAGGGTATAAGACCCCTTCAGCTGTTCAAGATATTTTCAACCATATCATCATTGGTGCTGAAGCAAATCTTGGCGAACAAGTAAGTCTTGACTTTGGCTATAATTTTTTGAGACGCTTCGATTTAAACATTCAAAACCAGCAAAATTGGTTCAATGGATTTAGTGCAGGACTTAGTTTTAAATTACCTCGTGTGACTATTCAGTATGGCAATGCTTTTTTTCAAAGAAATTTATACCACCATTTCTCTATTTTCTATTCCTTAAAAAATGCGCGTTAGTTCTTTTTTTTAGGGAAGACTGCTTTTGGTTTTGCAGCTTCTTTATTCGCCTTTGGCTTTGTATCTTTAGATTTTGTATCCTTAGAATTATTTTTTATAGGAGCTGCAGTTTTATTAGGAGCTATATTTTTTACAGGCAAATTATTTTTAACAGGGCTAGCTATTTCAGCATCGGGTAGGGTGTAATCCGATTCTGCTTTAATTTCTTCTGTGTTAATAATATCCTCTATACCTTCTAAGCCGGTACTATCTTTGGAAACAAAATCTACATTGAAATCGTTTAGCATACTTATGGGTCTTTCAAAACTTGCATTCGCATCTAAATTACATGCAGGGTCTGCAGCTACCTTACTCATAAAATAAGCCCAGATTGGCAGGGAAGCATGAGCACCTTGTCCAAAATAATTATCAGAAAATCTTATATAACGGTCGTCGCAACCTACCCAAGCACCTGCTAATAATTGTGGAGTATAACCCATAAACCATAAGTCGCTATTATCATTGGTCGTTCCTGTTTTACCTGCAATAGATTGTGTAGGGACTGCGTATGAATACATACTTCTTCCCGTTCCTTTCTGCATAACACCTTGCATCATACTTACAACAGAGTAAGCAGTTACATCACTAATTACTTTTCTTCTTTGAGGAGAATAACTTTCTAAAACATTACCATTCTTATCTTCAATTCTATTAATAAAAAAGGGTTGGGCATTATAACCTGCTCCTGGGAACATGGTATAGGCTTGTACCATCTCAAAGAGTGAAATTTCAACGGCACCTAATGCAATAGAGGGATAAGGTTGTATATCAGACTTTACATTACACTTTTTTAAATATTCTACAAACTGTTTAGCCGCATCATTGCTATTGCCATTAATTTGTTTCATGATATAGGCCGAGGAACAGTTTCTTGATTCTGCTAAAGCCTGTGCCATAGGAATAGACTGGAAGGTGCAAGTTTTAGGGGTATTAGGCACCATACCATAACCATCAAAATTTTGTTGTACATCTTGTACAATAGTATTGGGGGTAAAGCCTGCTTCTTCAATAGCTAAAGAATACAATAAAGGTTTAATGGTAGAACCCACTTGTCTTTTTGTATTAATATTAACGTGATCGTATTTAAATGTTTTAAAGTCTACGCCGCCCACCCAAGCTTTTACTTCTCCAGTGAAAGGGTCTACGGCTAAAAATCCTGTTTGTAAAGTTTGCTTATGATACTTTAAAGAATCATAAGGAGTCATGACGGTATCAATAAAACGGTTTTTATTCCAAGCAAAAACACGCATGGGTAGGGGCTCGTCGAAAGTTTTTCTAATAGCTTCCTCTTCCATCTCTTCTTTTTTCAAATTCTTCCACCTGTCGGTTTGTTTCACCGCTAGCTCTAGTTGGGCGCTAAACTCTTTCCAAATAGTTCCCGATTTAATATTGGCTTGTTGGTTAAATTGTTTTTGTAAATAAGACATATGCTGGGCTACTGCCTGTTCTGCATACAATTGCATTCTAGGATTAATAGTGGTATAAATTTTTAAACCATCTCTGTATAAATCGTAAGGGTCGCCATTATTCTTTTTATGTTCTTTACACCATTTTTTCATGTACTCGCCAAGGGTCATTCTGAAATAGGGGCCAAGGCCATTGTTTTGATCTAGCTTTTTAAAATTAGTGGCAATAGGCAAGTTTTTAAGTTCTGTTGCTTGGTCTTGACTTATATATTTTTGTCCTGCCATTCTGCTAATCACTAAGTTTCTTCTTTCCAAGGCCAACTTAGGATTTCTATTGGGATTGTATTTAGTAGGCGCATTAATCATGCCTATTAATAAGGCCGCTTCTTCCACTGTTAAGCGGTCTGGCTCTTTTTGAAAAAAAGTTCTTGATGCATTGCTTACACCAAAAACATTCTCACTAAAGGGAACGGTGTTTAAATAAAGGGTAATAATTTCTTGCTTGGTAAAATTGCGCTCTAGTTTAATGGCAATTATACTTTCTTTTATTTTTTGAATAACACGAAGCAATTTATTTTTAGTGCCCCAGTTATCGGTAAATAAATTTTTAGCAGTTTGCATGGTTATGGTAGAAGCGCCACCTTGACTCCCTAAAAAGGCAATGGCTCTTATAAGACCTTCTCCATCTACTCCATAGTGGTCATAGAATCTTTTATCCTCGGTAGCTACCAATGCTTGCAATAAATAAGGGCTAATATCTCTATACTTTACAGTAATACGGTCCTCTAAATAAAACTTACCCATGGGTGTACCGTCCTGCGCATAAACCTGGCTGGCCAAAGAAGCAGTAGGGTTTTCAATATCATCTAAGTCGGGCATATCGCCAATCCAACCGAAGTTCAACATTAAAATAAATAATAAAAATACACCCGCAGAAATAAAATAGTATTTCCAAAAAAGGCGTACCCAATTCTTAGGCTTATTTGAATCTTGACTCACTACTATTTTAATTAAGGTTTATAAATATTTTTAAACATAAACTGCTGATATTGTTTCAAATCGGCCTCGTCTTTTATAAGCAGTATGTTTGACTTGCTTAATAAGTATATTTCATATTGCTTCGAAGGTACAAATGATATGATCTCCTTATTCAACCTCGGCTTTATTTTATTCAAATAATTTTTAGCAAGCTGGCTGTTTTCAAATGACCCAATCCAAACAATATAGCTACTCTCATTAAACTGTACGTAAGTTACATTTAATTTTTCTTTTATAAATTCATCATTATTCAGATAGGTAAAGGCGGTTTGCATCTCCTTTACAAATGCGGCGCTCACCTTTTGGGTGGCAAAAGCAATATAATGTTGTTCACTACTATCATTGGTGAAGGGAAGGGGCGGTATTACAGGTGCTGTAGCAATTACTTTAGAAATGGCGGTATCCTTATTTAAATTTTCATTTGACATTGCCGAAGTGGACGTCTTTGCAGGGACTAGTTTTGTAATTGAATTACTAGCTAATTCAGTAGAAACCGTGTTTGCTGTAGCACTAGTATCTAATATTTTCTTGTTAAGATTTAATTTACTTAAATAGGTTTCTGTTTGTTTTCTATTTTTTAATTCCTCAATTATATTTTTTGCCCTATCTCTTAGTTTTTCATTGGTATTTTGAAGTACAATAGAATCTAATAAAAC
>CALPSK010000052.1 GCA_943326215.1 Sediminibacterium ginsengisoli
CCAATAATATGTGTGTCTAATCTTCTTCTTCCAATTTTATCTCCACCTGGTTTAGGTAAGTAGGCTTTTTTAAATCTTGCTAAAATGGGACCCGCCAACATCACGCTACCACGTAATCTTCCACTCTTTGTTTTAAAATCATCAGAAGCTAAATAATTAGGATCAATTTTATCTGCTTGAAAACGGTATTCCCCTTCCTTTAATTTTTCAACGCTTACACCCATTGCGTCTAATAACTCTATTAGTAAATTCACATCAACAATGTCTGGAATATTTGAAATGGTAATAGGTTCTGCAGTTAATACTACTGCAGACAAAATTTGTAAGGCTTCGTTTTTAGCGCCTTGTGGGGTAATACTTCCTTTAAGTGCTTTACCTCCTATGACTTCGAATGAACTCATTGTACTATTTCAAAACTTAATTAAAAACGCTTCTTGAAGTTGCGGTTATTATTGTTGCGTCCGCCTCCGCCTGGTCCACTTGGACCGCGTCCACCGCGATTATTATTATTGCGATTACCCTGCCAACGACCTGCTGCTGGACGGTACTCATCTCTTTCAAAATTTTGATTGCGATGTTTGATATAAGGGGTATTACTAAATTCAAGTTCACCACCAGTAATAGCGTTTAACTCTCCTCTAATGGTATCATCTTGCACTAATTCTTTATGCCAGTTGCTATAAGCAAGTTTCATATAATGTGCAATAGCATGCGCAAAACCTGCTTTTTTCTCTTGGTCTTGTTCTGCCATCGCTTTATCAATGACTAATTCTAGGTTCTTACCTAAATGGGCATATTTAATTTTACGCTTAGGATAAGGAATAGGATCGGGCTTTTGTTTATAGGTTTCCTTAGTAGGAATTGGATAAGGGCTGTCCACATCTAATTGGAAATTGCTCATAAAAAACAGGTGATCCCATAATTTATGCTTGTAGTCTTCGATATTCTTTAGCTGAGGGTTCAAAAAGCCCATTAGTTCAATGACTACCTGCGCCTGCTCTAGTCTTTTGGCACGATCTTCAATGGTCATCAAATGATCCACCATCTTCTGCACGTGACGTCCGTACTCTTTCATCCCCATTAAGCTTCTTGCTGTATTGTATTCCATGTATTTATTACTTCTCGAGTAACAAATGTAAGGATTTATTTTATCTTCGTACCATGGAGGCACTGATACAACAAATAGAAACCATCACTCAAGAAATTCAAAACACCGTGGCTACGACCAGCGCCGAGGTGGAAGCTTTCCGAATTAAATACTTGGGAACCAAAGGTTTGGTAAAAAATATGATGGGAGAGATGAAATCGGTGCCGAATGAGCAGAAAAAGGAATTCGGTCAAATCCTAAATGCTTTTAAGGTAGCCGCTGAAGAGAAATTAGAAATATTAGTAGCTGCATTAGGAGATACCAGCACCTTAGATGCCTCTATTGATACAAGTTTACCGGGCGATGAATTTACAGTAGGTACCAGACATCCTTTGAATTTAGTGCGCAATCAAATGGTTTCTATTTTTAAAAGATTAGGCTTCGCTGTTGCAGAAGGACCAGAGATAGAAGATGATTGGCATAATTTCGGTGCGATGAATTTACCAGCCGATCATCCAGCGCGTGATATGCAGGATACTTTTTATGTACAAGAAGCAACGGAAGAGAATGCTTCTTGGTTATTAAGAACACATACTTCAAGTGTACAAGCAAGGGTGATGGAGTCGCAGAAACCACCTATTCGAGTTATATGTCCGGGCCGTGTGTACCGTAATGAAACTATTTCAGCAAGAGCACATTGTTTTTTTCATCAAGTAGAAGGTTTATACATTGATGAAAATGTAAGCTTTGCAGATTTAAAACAAACACTTTATTTTTTCGTACAAGAAATGTTTGGAAAAGATGTGAAAGTAAGATTCCGTCCAAGTTATTTTCCTTTTACAGAACCTAGTGCAGAGATGGATATTAGCTGTCAAATATGTAGTGGTAAAGGATGTAATATTTGCAAGCATACAGGATGGGTAGAAATTTTAGGTAGTGGTATGGTGCATCCGAATGTGTTAAAAAACTTTGATATAGATCCTGAAAAATATACTGGCTTTGCATTTGGTATGGGCGTTGAAAGAATTGCGCAATTAAAATACCAAGTAAACGATTTACGTTTATACTCTCAAAACGACTTGCGCTTTTTGCAACAGTTTAAGAGTGTCTGATAAATAATTATGTTACATAACACCAAGGGTATTGTTTTACGCGTCACAAAATATGGTGATACGAGTATTATCATGACGGCCTATACCGAACTTTTTGGTGTACAACAATACATGGTCAAAGGGGTAAGAGTTACTAGTAAAAAAGGAGCGAACAAAGGTGTTTTTTATCAACCCGCTGCTATTTTACAAATGGAAGTATATCATTCACCTATGAAGCAATTGCAAATGGTGAAAGAAGTAAGTTGGGATTTTGTCTATCAAAATGTATATTCCGATATACTACGCAATGCAGTAGCTACTTATATTGTAGAGGTCTTGCAACAAACTATGCAGCCTGAACCACATCCAGAATTATTTTATTTAATAGAAGATACTTTTAAACAATTAGATAAAGGTGGTCCTAGTTTAGTGGGTAATCTGCCTATTTATTTTTTAATTCATTTAAGTCAAAATATGGGCTTTGGCTTACAAGGAAAATATACTGCTAGCACGCCTGTATTAGATGTACGTGAAGGACAGTTTGTAGAGAAGGTACCCGCGCATCCTTATTTTTTAGAAGGCCTAGAAGCGCAAACCGCTTCTAGTTTTTTACAAGTACAATTTTACAATGACTTAGATACAATTAGTTTAAGCGGAGCTCAAAGAAAAAAAATATTGGAACTGTTTCAGTTATCGCTTAGCTGGCATTATAAAAAATTCAGTGAAATTAAGTCGCTACCTATTTTACAAGAAGTGCTGAGGTAAAAATCTTGATAAAATAATCTAGTATAGTTTATATATACACTTTATTTTATTTATATTTAATTTCATAAAATATACCATGGAAGTACATCATCATTCAAAGCATCCTAAAAAGTGGAAGGAATATGTAATAGAATTCCTAATGCTTTTTTTAGCAGTAAGTATGGGTTTTGTAGCAGAGAATATAAGAGAAAAGCATATTGAAAATGAAAGGGCGGAGGAATTAATTCATGCTTTTGTATTAGATGTCAAACAGAATCAAAAACAATTAGATTCTATCATTTTAAAAAATCAATATATTTCAAATTATTTCGACTCCTTGAGTATGAATCATGCTACAATTAATACCACGATTAGTTTACCTGATTTAGCAAATACATTAGAATTTTGGATGTATCGTTTTATAAACCGTAAAACCATATTTGAACAAATGAAAAGCTCGGGAGCTTTAAGATATATTCAAAATAAAGAGGTCTTAAATGCGATCTTACAATATGAGGATAATGCAAATCTTGCCGAATTTAGATCTGTGGAAACAGAAACCCAATATTACTTTGATCATTTCAGACCTGGGTTACAAAAACTGCTACCACCTTCTTTTTTATATTAAGAGGAATTGACAATCCTTCTTTAAGGAGAATAAATAGTACTATCCACCCTGGATTTTATAAAAATTACAAAGTACACAATAAGGAATTAAGAAAACAGCTGGAGGATACAAAGCTTACGATAGATCAAATTAGAGAGTTATCAAAACTTTGGATCCACAGAGAAGAGAGATTAGAACTTAGTTTAATATCACAATTAGCACTTAGAAAAGAAGGGGAAAAATTACTTGACTTATTAGAACATACAGAATAGTTAATCGTTATTTCTATTATTACGATGCCTGCGCCACATAATTATTAAAATGGCAATGATGCCGAATAAAATAGGAAAAGTCATAACGAGTATTTAATACCACAAGCTACGAAAATTAGATAGATTTGTCATAATATAGCTTATGAAATTTAAACTTTACACTGCATTTATTTTAATGCTTGGAACCTTTACTAGTTGTTCCTTCATACATCCCATAGCTATTAAAAAAATTAAAATGGATTATCAAGCGCACCGTGGTGGAAGGGGCCTAATGCCCGAAAATACGATAGCTGCTATGTTAGCGGTAATGGATAATAAAAATGTAACTACCCTTGAAATGGACCTTGCCATTACCAAGGATAAACAAGTAGTGGTTTCTCACGACCCTATTTTAAATCCTTTAATAACCACGAAGCCCGATGGAAGTTTTATTAAGGCAGATGAACTTAATAAAAATATTATTTATCAAATGGATTATGCTGCTTTAGAAAAATATGATGTGGGTTTAAAAATACATCCAGGTTTTAGGGGTCAAAAAAAATTAGCAGCGGTTATTCCAACACTTAGCAGTTTAATTGATAGCGTGGAAGCAAAGTCAAAGATTACTGGTAGAAAAATGAATTATAATATTGAGATAAAATCGGTGGAGGGGAAAGATGGTACTGAACATCCAGCGCCCGATGAGTTTGTGGAATTAGTGGTGAGTACTATAACTAAGAAAAATATTTTGGATAGAACTAGCTTACAAAGTTTTGATCTAAGACCACTTCGTGTACTACATGAAAAATACCCAAGTATTAAAACTGCTTATTTAGTATTTGGAGAAGCTTGTGCTAATGCTGAAAAGCAAATAGCGCTTCTAGGTTTTCAGCCTACTATTTATAGTCCAGAATATAAATATGTAAACCAGGCTATGATTGACTATTGTCATCAAAAAAATATGCAGGTTATTCCTTGGACGGTGAATACAAAAGAAGAAATAAATGCTTTGATACAATTAAAGGTGGATGGAATTATTACAGACTATCCTAATTTGTATTAGTAACTAGTTTCTATTAGTTACTAGAAAGAATTATTAGATGATTCGTTGAGCAGTGCTTGCTTTTGAAACTAGGCCATTGGTATCAGCGCCCTTTATTAAAACCAGTCCTGGCTTTTTTCCTTTTTCAAAACTACCTAAGCCTTTTTCCATTTGTAATGCACGCGCACCATTGAGTGTCGCCCAGCCCAACATTTCAGCAAGTGGAATAGAAGGATTATGTTTTTGAATAGTTTTTAATTCATCCAATATATTTAAAGACCAATTACTTGCATAGCTATCGGTACCTATTACTATTTCAGCCCCATTTGCACGAAGTAGTTCAATGGGTGGCATAGTTTCTTCAATATACTGGTTCGCATTTGGACATAAACACCAAAAGCTATTAGGCATTTCTTTTTGAACAGCTTTAATATCTGAAGCACTGGTAAAACTATTATGCACTAAAATACTTCTAGCTGCTTTTTTAAAATAAGGCAGCACCGATTGTAAACTACTGAGTCCCGTTGCTTCAAAAAAATCAAGCGATACTTTGGTTCTTTCATACATACCTAAAAAGGAGCCCGATTTTTTTTCAAAGAATTCATTTTCATCCATGGTTTCTTGGTTGTGCATGCTAATAGTATGCGCACCAAAATAATGGGATAGTAGTTTCCATAAATTAAAACTTACCGAATAAGGGGCATGAGGTACTAGTGATGCACGAATACAATTTTGTTCAAATGCTTCTTGCAATTTTAATCCCGCATTTATTTTATCTTCAGCACGTGTTGGATCTAAATCATATAACTCCACAAAACTATAATAAGCTAGTTTGTGTTTTTGTTTTATACTAAGTGTATCAACTGTGTTACAAATATCTCCTACTGCTACAATTCCATTATTATACATTTCATCTTCTGCCGAACGAATAGCCTCTTGAATAATATTGTCCTCTACTTTTCGCAAACCCACAATTTGTTTTACAAATTCTTGTAATCCTACATTCGCTGGAATCATGCCCTTCATATGTGATAGTTCCAAATGGCAATGTGCATTAATAAATCCTGGCGTAAGTATGCCTTCAAAACTTTGAATGTCTTCTCCAGCTTCTTCAATTCCTACCAAGGCCTCAATGGTCCCGTCCTTTTGGGTGATTAAAACCAGCTGGTCCTCCAAAAGCTCGGTTCCGGTAAAAATTTGAGTGGCTTGAAATTTTTGATACATATATAATGTCCCTTTTCTAAGAATCTGCTTAAAAATAGGCTAGAATTGCCAAAAAACAGTTAATCCAGGCTCAAAACTTTGGTCTAATGAGCAGCCATCTATTTATAACTGATTGATTTTCAGTACCTATTTAGTATCATCTATTTTACGATACAAAATTATTATTGATTATCAATTAGTTACAAAGACATGATATAAAAACAAAGCCCAAATTATTGGGAAAAGACAAAATCCCCCCTTACCTTCGCCCTCCCTTATAAAACAGGGATATTTTATGGCTGTCGGGATAGCGCAGCCTCATTAAAACAAAGAATTATGAGTAAACTACATTTCACCACGAAGCACGCCAACGCGGCTACCGTTCAACATGGCTGGTACATTGTTGATGGTACTAATCAAACCGTAGGACGTATTGCTTCAAAAATCGCAGCTGTTCTACGTGGTAAGAACAAAGCTTATTACACACCGCACGTTGATTGCGGAGACTATGTAA
>CALPSK010000053.1 GCA_943326215.1 Sediminibacterium ginsengisoli
ATGAGCATCTCTTTTAACAAGGCCGATAAAAACACAACGCTGGCTAAACGCAGCGTACTAAAGGCTTTTATAGAAAAGGCTATAAAAAAAGAGGGCTTGCGTATTGAAAGGCTTCAATATATATTTTGCTCTGATAAATATTTACTGGGTATTAATAAATCCTATCTACAACACGACTATTATACCGACATTATAAGTTTCGACCTATCTGAAACCAAGGGCAAGCTCATCGGGGAGGTTTACATTAGTATTGACAGGGTAAAGGACAATGCCAAAACCCATAAGACTTCCTTGAAGGAGGAATTGCTTAGAGTAATTTTCCATGGTGCCCTTCATTTTTGCGGTTACAAGGACAAAAAGCCTTCAGATATCAAAAAAATGCGCTCTCAGGAGGACAAATGGCTGAAATCCTACCTAAAGTCTATCGCATAATTGGGTTTTTATCCCATTTTCTTTCAAAAAGGTTCCACGTGGAACATTTCCTTTTAAATTTAATACCTCAAACTTAGAAAACGTTCCACATGGAACATATCAAGGTACTAGTCTTGTGAGCGAAGCAATTGACTAATTGAAAAGTCGTGGTACGGGGTTTTGGAAAAAATGCTGTTTCGAGCTGGTCTTGTGAGCGTAGCGATCGAACAAGAATGGTAGGGAAATATTTTTGGTTTATGTAAAAATGCTATTCCGAGCGGGTCTTGTGAACGAAGTGAACGACAAAGCGAGGGATAGTTGTTTTTACTAAACCAAATTAAATGAATTGCTTGGTATTCAATACAGGCTTATCTTTGCAAACTTATATGTTTCCCAAATACAATGTCATAGTAGTAGGTGCCGGCCATGCAGGCTGTGAAGCAGCAGCGGCGGCGGCCAATATGGGCTCCAAGGTTTTATTGGTGACCATGAATATGCAGACCATTGCCCAAATGAGTTGTAACCCCGCCATGGGTGGAATTGCCAAAGGGCAGATAGTAAGGGAAATAGATGCCATGGGTGGGTATAGCGGCATCGTCACCGACCTAAGTACGATTCAGTTTAGAATGCTTAATAAGAGCAAGGGGCCAGCCATGTGGAGCCCTAGAGCCCAGAACGATAGGCATTTATTTGCCTCTAAGTGGAGGGAGATGCTTGAAAACACTCCGAATGTGGACTTTTACCAGGACTCAGTGAACGAGCTTATCATAAAAAACAATAAGGCCTGCGGGGTCATCACCAGTTTGGGGCATAAAATTGAAGCGGATGCGGTCATTATCACTAGCGGAACCTTCTTAAACGGCATTATACATATAGGTGAGAAACAAATTGGTGGAGGAAGAGTGGCAGAAAAAGCGGCTTCCGGCATTACAGAACAGTTGGTTTCCTTTGGTTTAGAGTCGGACCGACTTAAAACGGGAACGCCTCCAAGGGTGGATGGCCGTAGCTTAGACTATTCAAAGATGGAAGAACAAAAGGGTGATGAAGAAATTGTAGGCTTCTCTTATATGGATATACCTAGAATTAAGGCTGCGGACCAATGTTCTTGCCATATTACTTATACCGATTCAGTGGTTCATGATATATTAAGAACAGGTTTTGATCGTAGCCCGATGTACCAAGGTCGTATAGAAGGAGTGGGTCCAAGATACTGTCCAAGCATAGAAGATAAAATAAATAGGTTCGCTGACAGAGAAAGACATCAATTATTTGTTGAGCCAGAAGGCTGGAATACAGTGGAGATATATGTAAACGGATTTAGTACAAGTTTACCAGAAGAAGTACAATACGAAGCGCTTCGTAGAGTACCGGGTTTTGAGAAGGCACGTATGTTCCGTCCGGGCTATGCCATTGAATACGATTATTTTCAGCCCACTCAATTAACCTACACGCTAGAAACAAAGGCTATTCACAATTTATATTTCGCTGGCCAAATCAATGGAACCACAGGATACGAGGAAGCGGCTTGCCAAGGAATAATGGCAGGTATCAATGCGCATTTAAAAATTAATGAGAAAGAACCTTTTATCTTAAAAAGATCTGACGCCTATATTGGAGTATTAATTGATGATCTTATAAGCAAGGGAACGAACGAACCCTATAGAATGTTTACTTCAAGAGCAGAGTTCAGAACGCTACTAAGACAAGACAATGCCGATTTAAGATTAACAGAAATAAGTCATAAACTTGGTTTTGCAAGTGCAGATAGATTACGCAAAGTGGAAGAAAAGACCAACGAGGTTGCCAATATTAAAACAATACTTTCTAATCAAACCATTATACCAGAAGAGGTGAATGGTTTTTTAACCAGTATTGATTCAATGGTGATTACAGAAAAACAAAAAGCCTCAAAACTCTTGCTACGACCGAATATTAGCTTAAATCAAGTAATAGAAAACTGCGCTGAATTAAAAGAAAAATTAGTAGATAAAGAGATAGATCATTTAGAACAAGCGGAAATACAAATTAAGTACGAGCGTTATATAGAGAAAGAAAAAGAAATTGTGGATCGTATGTTAACGCTTGAAAATAAAATGATTCCAGATAATTTTGATTACGATAAACTATCAGCCCTTTCTATTGAGGCGCTTCAAAAATTCAAAAAAATTCGTCCTCTAACTATTGGTCAGGCTAGTCGTATTAGTGGTGTAAACCCTAGCGATATCCAAATACTCATGGTCTTTATAGGACGCTAATTTCCTGTTCCAATACCCACGGTCCCCGTTCATAAAAAAACTTCCTATACCCGTTTTTTCACAAATTCTTTTTAGTAGCTTTAGTATCTTTCTTTACAACTTAAATAAGAATCACATGAAGCGAATTTTTGTATGGGCCTTGCTTATGTGCACAGCAGTTTCTGCCATCGCACAGGAGACTTTCCCAATCAATGGAATTAGAGATATCCGTACGGGCTTATATGCTTTTACGAATGCTACTATTATTCAAAATGAAAAAACCAAGCTTGAAAAAGCAACCTTATTAATTAAACAAGGAAAAATTATTGCAGTAGGCACTAGCGTTGCGATACCAAAAGATGCAGTGGTCATAAACTGTGAGGGTAAATTTATATACCCATCTTTTGTGGATCCTTTCACCGACTATGGTGCGGTTCAAGCAAGAAGACCAGCAGGCGCATTCAATTATGGAGGACCTGGACAATTTTTATCTAATAAGCCTGGTGCTTATAACTGGAATCAAGCCATTAAACCAGAGATAAATGCATCAGATGTATTTAATGCTGACGAGGCTACTGCAAAAAATTATAGAGCCAATGGGTTTGGGGCCGTATTTACTCATGTGAAAGATGGTATCGCAAGAGGAACAGGTGCAGTGGTAACACTTGCGACTGAAAATAATAACCAAGCCTATCTTAAAACGAAGGCCGCGGCGGTTTATTCTTTTGAAAAGGGTTCATCTACACAATCTTATCCATCTAGTTTAATGGGTAGCATTGCCTTATTGCGTCAAACTTATTTAGATGCAAAATGGTATCAAACAAAACCAGTCGGCGAAGGCACCAACCTTTCTTTAGAGGCTTGGAATAATGCTCAAAACATTCCTCAAATTTTTGCTGCTGATGATAAGTGGAGTACAGTACGTGCAGACAGATTAGGAGACGAGTTTGGAGTACAATATATTATTAAAGGGGGTGACAATGGCTATCAAAGAATTGACGAGATTGTAAAAACTAAGGCAAGTTATATATTAAATATAGACTTCCCAGAAGCCATGGATGTGGAAGATCCTAACGATGCACGTTTTGTTTCTTTAGCAGATATGAAGCATTGGGAATTAGCCCCTACTAATTTAGCAGCATTTGAAAAAGCAAATGTGTCTTTTAGTATTAGCAGTAGTGATTTAAAAGATAGCAAAACATTTTTAGCCAATCTTAGAAAAGCTATTCGTTATGGCTTATCTGAAGCAAAGGCTTTAGAGGCTTTGACTAAAACACCAGCCACTATGCTGGGTGTGTATGATCAAGTAGGTTCTATTGAAACAGGTAAGTGGGCGAATTTTATTATTACCACAGAACCTGTTTTTTCAAGCAACGCAAAAATAATTGAGAACTGGGTACAAGGAAATAAATATGAAGTAGCAGCAAGCGAGTGGAATAACTATGCGGGTAAATATAAATTAACCTTAAAAGTAGGTGGAACTAACACAGACTATAATTTAGAAGTTAAAAAAGATTTATCAGCCTCTATTATTGGAACAGATACATTAGCTGCAAAAGTTTCTATCAATGAGTCATTGGTTAAAATTTCTTTTCCTAATAAAAAAGGAAGAGGTGCAGAACAAATAAGATTAGGCGGCGCCATTGTAGGTGCTAACTGGTCTGGTATTGGAACCGATCCTGCTGGTAACAAAAACACATGGACGGCTTCTTTAGTGGGTCCTATGACAAGCGTTGCCGACACTAAGAAAAATACAGACACCGTAAAACCACTTGCAAAAGTAACCTTCCCATTTGCAGGTTTTGGTAATGAGAAAATACCTAGTCAAGAAACAATCTTAATTAAAAACGCTACCGTTTGGACAAATGAAAAAGAAGGCGTTTTAAATAATACCGATGTGCTATTAAAGAACGGTAAAATTGCTAAGGTAGGAAAAGACATTACAGAGGCGGGTGCAAGAGTCATTGACGGAACAGGAAAACATTTAAGCGCAGGAATTATTGATGAGCACTCACATATTGGAGCTTTATCTATTAATGAAGGCGCGCAATCGGTAACTAGTGAAGCGCGTATTGCAGATAACTTAAATCCTGAGGATATTAATATCTATCGTCAATTAAGTGGTGGGGTTACTTCATCACATATTTTACATGGCTCTGCCAACACGATTGGTGGACAAACTCAATTAATTAAACTTCGTTGGGGTGCCAATGATCAAGATTTAAAATTTGCAGGCGCAGATGGGTTTATCAAATTCGCCTTAGGTGAAAACGTAAAAAGAACAACTAACCCAAGCAATAATCGCTTCCCAGATACAAGAATGGGGGTAGAACAAGTATTGAACGATGCTTTTGATAGAGCGCTAGATTATCAAAAAACAATGAAAGAAAACCCTAGTACAAGAAGAGACCTTGAACTAGATGCCTTAGTGGAGATCTTAAATAAAAAACGTTTTATTACTTGTCACTCTTATGTACAACCCGAGATTACTTATATGATGCGTATTGGTGATAAGTATGGTTTTACCGTAAACACCTTCACACATATATTAGAGGGTTATAAAGTAGCTGATAAAATGAAAAAACATGGTGCCACCGCATCTACTTTCTCTGATTGGTTTATGTATAAAACCGAGGTACAAGATGCCACTGGTTATAATGCAGCTATTATGCAAAAAGTGGGATTGAATGTATGTATTAATTCTGATGATGCAGAAATGGCTAGAAGATTAAATCAAGAAGCAGCTAAAGCAGTTAAATACGGGGGTGTCTCTGAACAAGAGGCATTTAAAATGGTAACCTTGAATCCAGCAAAAGCATTACATGTTGCGGATAAAGTGGGTAGCATTAAAACTGGAAAAGATGCTGACGTAGTTTTATGGTCTGACAATCCTTTAAGTATTTATGCAATGTCTTTGTACACTATCGTTGATGGTACTATTTATTTTGATAGAGAAAGGGATGCTGCTATGCACAAAGAAGTGGCTGCAGAAAAAACACGCTTAACACAAAAAATGTTAGGAGAGAAAAAAGCAGGTGGTGCTACAAGACCTGCAATGCCTAGCTATCAAGTACTTTTAACTTGTGGCGATCATGACCACGAAGATGAAATGGTTACTATTTACGAAACTCAAAAAGATTAAACTATGCAAAAGAAATATACCACCTTATTGATTGTATCTCTTGCACTTTTACAATTAAAAGCAAGCGCTCAGGAAACAGTGTATCCTGTAGGTCCGCAAGCAGGTCCTATTGTTATTACACATGCCACAGTGCATATTGGTAATGGCACTGTATTAACCGACGCATCGGTATCCTTTGACAAGGGAAAAATTACCGGCGTGGGTACAACTTTATCTACAACGGGTGCAACTGTTATTGATGCAACCGGCAAACAAGTCTATCCTGGATTAATAGTTCCACTATCAAGTTTAGGTTTAAAAGAAATTAATAGTGGTGTGCGCGGTAGCAACGATTTTCAAGAAATTGGAGAAAACAATGCTAATATTCGAACCATCGTTTCTTATAATACCGATTCTAAAGTCATTAATGTTCTACGCGCTAATGGCGTGCTGCTTGCACATGTGGCACCGATGGGTGAGCTTATCGAGGGTAATTCTAGCGTGGTTCAATTAGACGCCTGGAATTATGAAGACGCCGCTTACAAAACAGATATTGGTATGTTTATAAACATGCCAACACTTATTCCAAGAAGAGCTGGTCGTGGTGGTTTCGTGCGCCAAGCTGGTGGAGATATGGTTAAAGAGGCAATGAAAAAAATTGAAACCCTTAAAACTTTCTTTACCGAAGCGCGCGCATATTTCCAA
>CALPSK010000054.1 GCA_943326215.1 Sediminibacterium ginsengisoli
AAAAATTTATTAGCACAAAATTTTGCAGTAGTTGCCTTGCAAAGAAAATTATTTAAAAAATCTAATATTGAATTATTTTATATTGACAAGACTGCTTTTGATTATCCAACACAAACCACTAGCACTAACAGTTCCGCAAACACTATAGGCAACCAGTATAATAGAAACTTTGGTTTTGAATTTAACCTTGCTCCAAAAAATAATATTTTGTCAGGAAAAACTATTTTAATAAAATCATTTACGCCTAATAAAATAGGAAATGATTTTTTAAACGCAGGTAATTTACAATATAGTAGTAGAAATTGGCTTATTGCTTGGCAACACGAAGTGGTAGGCAATAATTACAATGCAGAAGTAGGCTATATTCCAAGAAATAATTATATCAAGTTTATGCCAAGTATTACGCGCTTTTTCTTTCCTAAAAGCGGTTCTATCTTAAGCCATGGTCCTCAGTTCACCACCACCAATTATTATAATACAAACTTTAATTTAACAGATAACACAAAACTATTTAATTACCTAATTACATTTAGAGACAAGAGTACTATCGCCTCTGTCATTCAAAACGAATATGTAGAATTATTAGCGCCTTTTGATCCCACTAGAATTGGTAAGCAAACCTTGGCAGCCAATACTAAGCATCAATGGTCTTCAGTAGGTTTTAATTGGATTTCAGCACCCCAACATAGATTAACTTATTATCTATCGGCTCGTAAAGGAGGCTACTATGCCAATGGGAAATTATCAAGTATTACTGGTAATATTGGTTATCGTATTCAACCCTATGTCAACTTTGATGTATCTGCCACTTATAATTATATTGAACTACCACAACCCTGGGGCAAAAATAATTTCTTCTTGATTGGTCCTAAAGTAGATATCACCATGACGGACAAATTATTTTTTACTGCCTTTTACCAGTATAACGAGCAGACAAAAAATATAAACTTTAATACTAGATTTCAATGGCGCTATAAACCCGTCTCTGATTTATTTATAGTATATACCGACAACTACTATATCGGACCTGTATTTGTTAAAAATAGAGCCGTAGTTTTAAAGTTTACTTATTGGTGGAATAAATAAAATAAAGAAATGCTTAAAAAAAATACCCTCCTTTTTAAGGATGGTATTTTTTGCTTTATAATTTTAAATAGGCTCTAGAAAGTTTTTCTAATTGAGTGTTTAGTTCCTGATACACTAATTTTTGTTGTGAAGTGGGTGGAAAATCGGCGCCCATTGTTTGACTTTCTTTGGTGATCGCTAATAGTCTTTCAAATATTTTAGCTGGATTTCTAAAAATATCCATCCTCGCTCCCGTCAAGTGAATATCAAATATTTCTTTTTCTATAGCATAAATTTGTTTTTCACGCGCAGTAGCTTCTGGGGTATTTTGCTTTAATAAATTAGCTCGCTCTATTTCCATTTTCTCGATTAAGCTTAAGCATTTTTGCATAGAATTAGTCAATTGGATCCCAAACTCATATTGAGCTTGAATAGCCGTCATACTTGAATTTAAATTAGGATCTTTTAATACTTGTATAGGTTGCTTCATTATTTCTTTACCTACTTTTAAAACCACCGTATACGTACCTGGCGGAATTTTAATAGGCTCTAGTCCTGGACCAATATCTAAATCATAAATAACCATGCGTCTATTCCCGAGTGTATCAAATTTTATATAATTTTTATTATCAGGTATTGTTTTTAAGGGTGGGAGCACAAGATCATTATGTGCAAGATTCCACCAAATTCTATTCACCCCTTTAGTAGCCGTGCCTTTCATTTTTTGAATGGTATCTCCCTTCATATTTAAAATATAAATAAAAGGATTAGAAGAAAGGCTGTCTGCTAAATAATAGTTGATGCTGGCACCATAAGGAGGATTGTTCCCAGTGACCATGGAAGATTCGCTATGAATACCTGTTTTATAATTAAAACGATAAGCTTGTCTAGGTGCGTATAATTCATTTTTATTTTTTACCATTTGCTTACTCCACTCTCTCAAAGGTGTGATATCATCTAAAATATAAAAGCCTCTTCCATAAGTTGCTAAGACTAGATCGCGAAAGTTTTTTTGAATCGCAATATAATAAACAGGAGAAGGGGGTAAATTATTTTTTAAATGTGTCCAAGTATGACCATCATCTGGACTAATATATAAACCATTATCTGTTCCTGCATAGAGCAACCCTTTTTGAACAGGATCTTCTTTAATGCTATGTACAAATGAACTATTACCCGCTGGGATACCCGCTCCTATCTCTTTCCAAGATTTACCATAATTAGTTGTTTTAAAAATATAGGGTTTGAAATCACCTAATTGTTGATAGGTAATACTTATATAAGCAGTCCCCGTTTCAAAATTAGAAGGATCAATGCTTCGAATGGTCCCCCATGGTGCAATGCCTTTGATATTCGCTGTAACATTGGTCCATGTTTTTCCATCATTGGTAGTGACTTGTACTTGTCCATCATTACTACCTGTCCATAAAACGCCTTTTGTTAAAGGAGACTCAGCAATGACATATAATGTAGAGCCATCAAATGTCATTAAGTTGTCGGAATTAATACCACCAGAATTTTGCTGATGGGATTTATCATTGGTGGTTAAGTCGGGGCTAATGATATTCCAAGACATGCCCTTGTTAGAAGTTTTATGTACATATTGACTTCCAACATAGACTACTCCTTTTTGATGTTTAGACAATGCCATCGGAAAATTCCAATGCCAACGATATTTCATATCTGCTGGAGCCCAGCCATAGCCTGCTGCTGGCCAAGGGCGCACATCATGTGAGTAGCCTGTTCTAACATCGGTAACATCTAATCCTCCATCATAACATCCAGACCAAATAATATTATTATCAAAAGGATCGGCTTGAGCAAATCCACTTTCACAACCGCCTACTCCTTCCCATAAACCTAAAGGAATGGAACCTTGCATACTAATAGCTGCTGTTCTATAACTATAACCGTCTTGTCTATTACCCATTACATGATAAGGCACCATATTATCTACTGCTACATGATACATTTGTGCAATTGGTAAATTAATATTACTCCAAGTTTTACCTCCATTAAAGCTCATATTCATACAACCATCATGTGCTACCATTATACGTTCTGCGTTGGTAGGATCAAACCAAATGTCATGATTATCGCCACCTGGTTCATAGGTTCCATTGCCATTGAAACTAATGCCGCCGTCTTTTGACTCCATGATGGTAACACAAATAGTATATAATTTATTTTCATTTTGCGTGGATACACGAACTCTTGTATAGTAAGGGGCGCGTTGTGCCATTGAATGATTTTCATACATTAATTTCCAATGCTCTCCTCCGTCAATTGATTTATATAAGCCAGGAGATTTATCTTCTACTAATGCATAAATGGTTTGAGGATTACTCTGTGCAATGTCTATAGATGTTTTACCAATAGGATGAGCACTACCACCTGGCAATCCATTATTCATAACTTTCCAAGTTTTACCTCCATCCATTGTTTTATAAAATCCACTACCTGGGCCGCCGCTATTTAAATTCCAAGTGGTAAGATTTACTTGCCACATGGCAGCCACTATATTTTTAGGGTCTTTTTCATTTAAAGATAAATCGCTACAACCTGTATTCGCATCTACAAACAAAATGCGCTCCCAATGATTTCCACCATCTATTGTTTTGTACACACCTCTTTCTTCTTGTGCTCCATGCATATGGCCCATGGCCGCTACATAAATAGTATTTGTATCCGTCGGATCAACGATGACTTTACTAATTAAAACAGTTTCTTTGAGTCCTTTATTCTCCCATGTTTTACCTCCGTCACTTGATTTATAAATTCCATTACCATTGGCATGTGCTGGACGAATCACAAATGTTTCACCTGTACCAGCCCAAACTTGTTGAGGATGCGATTTTGAAATGGCTAATGCACCTATAGAAGAATTATCCATTTGATCGAAAATAGGTTTCCAATGCACACCGCCATCGGTGGTTTTCCAAATACCTCCAGAAGCTGCCCCCACATAAGATACCATTGGATTACCTGGCTCTCCCACCACCGCTATAGCCCTGTTGCCATCAGGACCAATAAATCGAAACGGCATGGCTGCAAATGCTTTAGAACCAGGCGTTTGTGCAAAAAAGGGCTTTGAGCTAAATAGGCTAATCACCAAAAAAAAGATAAAAATGAATTGCTTTTTCATAAAAAAATTGAATAAGTATTTTAAAATCAATATTTGAATTTAATGAATATTCTGCTAGCCCCCAAGAGCAAATAACCAAAGCTATTATTTTGTATATTTAAGAACCTAAATTAAACATATGATATCGCTTGTATCTACTTTAAAAAATAAGTGTCCACTCGTATTTTCTACTATTATATTGGGACTATTGACAACTGCTTCTTTTGCACAAGTAAGCAGTGAACAACTTGCGGGTTTAAAATATAGAATGATTGGTCCACATAGAGCTGGAAGAACAGTGGGTATTTCTGGTGTTGCGGATCAGCCCAATATATTTTACATTGGTGTGAATAATGGTGGTGTATGGAAAACTACCGACTATGGTCATACTTGGAAGCCCATCTTTGATGCGCAAAACACAGGCTCTGTGGGCGATGTAGCCGTAGCCCCTTCTAATTCAAATGTAATTTATGTAGGCAGTGGTGAAGGTATTCAACGTCCCGATTTATCTATTGGAAATGGTTTATATAAATCAAGTGATGCGGGAAAGACTTGGAGTAATATGGGATTGTATGATGCACAACAAATTGGTGGTATAAGTATTGACCCCACTAATGAAAATAGAATTTTTGTAGCAGCACTTGGACATCCTTATGGTCCTAATAAAGAACGTGGTGTGTATAGAAGTTTGGATGGCGGTAAAACTTTAGAGCAAGTATTATATATTGATGAAAACACAGGGGCTGTGCAAGTATTGATTGATCCAAACCATACCAATATTGTGTTTGCTACTATTTGGGCTGCAAGACAAGGTCCTTGGGAAAACGGTGCATGGGATGGAGAAGCAAGTGGCTTATATAAATCAATGGATGGTGGAAATACTTGGAAAAAAATAATAAAAGGTTTTCCAACTACTACTGAAGATGGTTTAGGAAGAATTGGATTTACCATTGCCCCTAGCAATTCAAATAGAATGTACGCAACAGTAGATGCAGCTAAAAAAGGAGGTATCTATAGAAGTGATGATGGAGGAGAGTCTTGGTATTTGTTAACTTCCGATGCAAGATTATGGGGAAGAGGAAGTGATTTTGCAGAAGTAAAAGCCGATCCTAAAAATGAAGACATAGTTTATTCTGCGAATGTGGTGATGTGGAAATCGAAAGATGGAGGAAAAACTTGGGAAGGTATTAAAGGTGCACCAGGTGGAGATGACTATCACCGCATTTGGATTAATCCTAATAACACCAATATTATTGCTATTGGTTTAGACCAAGGGGGCACCATTACAGTGAATGGTGGTGAAACTTATTCAAGTTGGTATAACCAAGCTACTGCTCAGTTTTATCATGTCAGCACCGACAATGCTTTTCCTTATAATGTATATGGTGGTCAACAAGAAAGTGGTTCTGTGGGTATTGCCTCTCGTTCGAATGATGGTGGAATTACTTTTAGAGAATGGCATCCAGTGGGTGTAGAAGAATATGGATATGTTGCAGCAGACCCATTAGATCCCAATATTATTTATGGTGGAAAAATTACAAGGTATGATAAGCGCACTGCGCAAGTACAAAATATTTCACCTACTCCTGTAAGAGATGGTAAGGTTCGTTTTATTAGAACGGCTCCTGTTTTATTTTCACCCGTTGATAATAAAACTTTATTTTTTGCAGGAAATATAATTTTTAAAACAAGCAATGGCGGTTCAAGTTGGGAAACCATTAGTCCCGATCTAAGCCGTGAGACCTGGGATATACCTGCTAGTGTAGGTATTTACAATACAGAGGAAGTAAAAAAAATGCGCCAACGTGGAGTAGTGTATACACTAGCCCCTTCTTATCAAGACTTAAATGTTTTATGGGCAGGTACCGATGATGGACTTATTCATATCACCAAAGACGGAGGTAAAAATTGGAAAAATATTACACCAGCATCCATTACATCATGGAGTAAAATATCTATGATTGATGCAAGCAGGTTTGATGTGAACACAGCCTATGTAGCTGTGAATAGAATTCGTGTGGATGATATGACACCACATATTTATAAAACAACAGATGGTGGATTGACTTGGAAAAAAATAATTAATGGTTTACCCAATGAACCTATTAATTCAGTAAGAGAAGATGCAGTGAGAAAAGGGTTGTTATTTGCAGGATCAGAAAATGCAGTTTACTTTTCTTTAGACGCTGGTGAAAACTGGCAGTCATTAAGATTAAATATGCCC
>CALPSK010000055.1 GCA_943326215.1 Sediminibacterium ginsengisoli
AATAATACGTTTTTAGGAACGTATACTTATAGTACAGTGAATACGGTAGCGAACTCAACTGCGATAGGTTATCTAGCTTTTGTGAATGCGAATAATATGATACAGTTGGGCAATACGAGTGTGAGTTTAGTGAATACGAGTGGGGTGTTAAAGACGACGAATGGTACAGCAGCAACCACCACAGCGACTGGCGCGCTTCAAGTTACGGGTGGTGCAGGGATTACTGGTGCAATTTATTATGGAGGGACTTTAAATGCTGCCTCTGATAGAAGAATTAAAAAGGATATTACAAATACTTCTTACGGTTTAAAAGAAATTTTACAATTAAGACCAGTTGATTACAAATTAATTTCAAACAATGAAAATGAAATTGGTTTTATTGCACAGGAATTAAAACAAGTATTACCAACCGTAGTAAATGGTATTGAGGGTGATTTAGAAAAGGGTGAATTATTGAGTGTGAAATATCAAAACTTAATTCCAGTCTTAGCTAAATCTATCCAAGAATTAAATGCCTTAAATACTAAAACACAAACTGACTTAAATACTAAATTAAGTTACTCTACTCCTTCGCAATTGACATTGGGCAATGCGAACGTGAAAGAAGTTATAACTACTGCAAATGTAACGGTTGGGGAAAGTTTATCAGTAAAGCATTTGAAAGGTAATTCTGCTGCTCCAACTATTGCAGCTTCTGCGGGATCGGGCACCAATGCAACAGTGAAAATCACTGGAACAGATATGAGCGGTGTGATTGAAGTTACCACAGGTGATTCAACTACAGCGAACGAGGTGTTGGCTAGCATTCAGTATAGCACAGCTTATAGCAGTGCTCCAGTGGTGATTATTACTCCAGGCAATGCGGCTACGGCAAGCTTAATGGGTACGTCTACGGTATTTGTAGGTAACAATACAAATACTAACTTTACCTTGAATACAAACACAACCCCACTTGCTACAAACACAACGTTTAAGTGGTATTATCAAGTTATTCAATAAAACAATAATTAAATTAATAAATCAATCAAAATGAAAAACAAAATCAAACAATTTACAATCGTAGCAGGTGCTTTTGCTCTTTTATCTTTCACAGTACAGAAAGTCGTAACTATTAAATTTTCAGAAGAACAAATGAATTTTCATTGGCAAAATCTAAACAACATTAAAGGAGTAATAGATCAAAGTAATCTACCTCATGCTCAAGCTAAAGCCTTAATTTTCGCAATTGATAGCTTGCAAACAGATATTAACAAAAGCTATAAATTAGATAGTGCAATGATGGCGTCACCTATTAAAAAGTAAAATTGTATGAAGGAGAATAAAAAATTTATCAAAGGTATTTTAACTGGAATAGGTATAATGTTTTTGACTGCCTTTGCTGCGGAGAAAACATTTACTTTAAAGTTTTCTGAAACAGATATTAACAAGCATTATCAAAAGCTATCTGTAATTCGTCAAATTGTAGATAATAGCAATTTGTCACACCAGGAAGTGGTTTATGTGACTAAGTCTATTGATAGCTTACAAGCGGAGATACTTACTCAAGTGAAAGCTCAATTAGTGCAAGAAACTCCCTCGAAAAAGTAATTCTTAAAGGGATCATAAAAGGGCTCATTTTTAAATGGGCCCTTTTATTTATAACAATGCTTAAAAACGCTGCTTAATTAAAAAGCCCCTAACTCATTGAAAGTTAAGGGCTTTTGCGGACCGGACGGGACTCGAACCCGCGACCTCCGCCGTGACAGGGCGGCATTCTAACCAACTGAACTACCGATCCTTGGTTCGTGGATAAATCCACTAATAAGGGCTGCAAAGATAAGGGGAAACTGCTTTTTTAAACAAATCTTTTATTAAAAAAGCTTTATTATTTTTACATCTCAATAGAAGCTTATGCCAGAATACCCAAATCGTCAGTTTTTAGATTTTGAACAACCTATAAAAGAGCTGTACGAACAAATAGATGCCACTAAAAAATTAGCAGAAAAAAATCCTAAAATAAATTTATCTGCCACTATTGATCAATTAGAGCAATCAATTGTAGACAAGCGAAAAGCAATCACAGCAAGCCTTTCACCATGGCAGCGTGTTCAACTAAGTAGACATCCCGACCGTCCTTATACCTTAAAGTATATTCAAAACATGTGCGATAAGTTTGTTGAACTACATGGCGATCGCAATGTAAAAGATGACAAAGCCATGGTGGGTGGATTCGCGGAATTGGATGGTCATACGGTTATGATGATTGGCCAGCAAAAGGGTAGCAACACCAAGGCCCGCCAAATGAGGAACTTTGGAATGGCCAACCCCGAAGGCTACAGAAAAGCCCTTAGACTCATGAAATTGGCCGAAAAGTTCAATAAACCGGTAGTTTGTTTAATAGATACTCCAGGTGCCTTTCCAGGCCTAGAAGCCGAGGAAAGAGGACAAGGAGAGGCCATTGCCCGCAATATTTATGAAATGGTGCGTTTACAAGTGCCTATTATTATATGTATCATAGGAGAAGGTGCCAGTGGGGGTGCTTTAGGTATTGGGGTGGGTGATAAAACCTTAATGATGGAAAACACTTGGTACACGGTTATTTCTCCAGAAAGCTGTAGTTCTATATTATGGCGTAGCTGGGATAAAAAAGAAATTGCTGCTGAGCAGTTAAAACTAACCGCTGATGATATGAAAGGCTTTGGTTTAATTGATGAAATAGTACCTGAGCCAGTTGGTGGAGCACACTGGTCTTATACAGAAGCGGCTGCTATATTAAAAGAAAAAATTGTCGCTGCACTTTCAACGGTAAAAGACATAGCGCCTGCAAAGCGTGTGGAAAACAGAATTGAGAAATACAGTAAGATGGGTTTCTGGGAAGAAGCATAATATTATTTAATTATCTTTAGCCCATGTTAAGACAAACCCTCAAAGGAACAGGTGTTGCATTAGTAACGCCTTTTAAAAAAGACAAATCTATTGACTTCGCAGCCCTTGAAAATTTAATTGATATTCAAATTGCAGGAGGCTTAGATTATTTAGTAACCCTAGGTACAACAGGGGAGTCAGTTGTTTTATCTGACCAAGAAAAAATAGAAGTATTTAATTGCACGGTGAATAAAGTTAATGGTCGAGTGCCCATTGTTATAGGTATTGGTGGAAATGATACAGCGGCAGTGATAAAATCCTTTAGCAAATTTGATTTAACAAAAGTAGTTGCTATTTTAAGTGTAACACCTTATTACAATAAACCATCTCAAGAAGGTTTATTCCAACATTATGTTGCATTAGCCGACGCAGCACCTAAACCAATTTTATTATACAATGTACCAGGACGCACTGGAAGAAATATGAGTGCGGAAACAACGCATCGTTTAGCATCACATCCCAATATTGCAGGTATAAAAGAAGCGGGGCCTGAGATGGCTCAAATGATTGATATTTTAAAAGACCGCCCTTCCGATTTTTTAGTAGTAAGTGGTGATGATGAAATTGTGATGGCGCAAATGGCCTGTGGTTGTGATGGTGTTATAAGTGTGGCTGCCAATGCATTTCCAAAACCTTTTTCTGACATGATTCGTTTTGCGATGGCAGGCGACTTCTCCATGGCTAAAAGAGTGAACGATTTATTATCAGAAGGGTATACTTATATGTTTGAAGAAAATAACCCTTCAGGTATTAAAGCCTTTATGTTCGAGCAAGGATTAATTGAAAATGAATTACGCTTACCACTTGTGCCTGTATCTGCACCATTACATGCAAAAATTAAAAATTACTTGCAGCGTTATATCAGTCAATAAGCGCGAATTAAATACTAGTTAAGCTTTTTCTTAATGGCTTGTAGTTTCATTAAAGCCTCTACCGGTGTGAGATTATTAATATCCATCTCATCTAATTCCTTTCTAATGGATTCAAAGGTTTCTGTATGTGCGTCAAAAATGGATAACTGAAATTTTGTATCAGCAGCTTGTGCAGATGGGGTAGCTAAATTTTGACTACCCTTATTTTTTAATTCCATTTCTTTTAAAATATCATTGGCCCTATTTACTAAAATATTGGGCATACCCGCCATCTTCGCTACATGAATACCAAAACTATGGGTGCTGCCTCCTTTAGTAAGCTTGCGTAAGAAAATTATTTTATTACCTACTTCTTTATGACTTACATGATAATTGTGCACGGTTGAAAGTTGCGCTTCTAAATCGTTCAACTCATGGTAATGCGTTGCAAATAATGTTTTAGGCTTTTGTTTAGACTGATGCAAGAACTCCACAATACTCCATGCAATAGAAATTCCATCATAGGTTGAAGTGCCTCTTCCAATTTCATCCAATAGTATTAAACTACGCGCACTAATATTATTTAAAATGCTGGCCGTTTCAAGCATCTCCACCATAAAGGTGGACTCTCCTGCGCTCAAATTATCATTCGCACCCACGCGGGTAAATATTTTATCGGTAAGTGGAATAGAAGCAGCTGAAGCTGGCACATAAGAACCCATATGCGCCATAAGGGTAATCAAGGCAGTTTGTCTTAGCACTGCACTTTTACCACTCATATTGGGCCCTGTTAAAATAATTATTTGTTGGCTGGCTGGGTCTAAGAAAACATCATTGGGAATATAGTCTTGGTCAATGGCCAAAGTTTTTTCAATTACGGGATGCCTTCCCGCTGTTATATTTAAAATAGAATCCTCGGTTAAACTAGGTTTGCAATATTTATTTTCTTTCGCAATTTGTGCAAAGCATAATAAGCAATCCAATGTTCCAATAAGTTGTCCATTGTTTTGAATAGCGCCCATCTCTGTAAATACTTGGTCTAATAATTCTTGATACATTTCTTGTTCAAGACTTAAAATTTTATCTTCAGCGCCTAATATTTTTTCTTCGTAAATTTTTAATTCAGGGGTAATATATCTTTCTGCAGTGGTTAGGGTTTGTTTGCGTATCCACTCGGCGGGCACTTTGTTTTTATGCACATGGGTTACTTCTAAATAATAACCATACACATTATTGTATCCAATTTTTAAAGAAGAAATACCTGTAATCTCTGCTTCCTTATTTTGTATTTGAGTTAAGAAGTCTTTTCCTCCGCTGGATATATTTCTAAGTTCATCTAAATTGGTAGAAACACCTTCTTTAATAAAACCACCTTTCACAGTAGTAGCAGGGGGTTGCTCTTGCAAAGTATGAAGAATGGCTTTCTTACTTTTATCGCAAATGGCAATCTCTTTTCCTATTTCTTGTAAAAAACTATTTCTTGAATTAGAGACTTGTTCTTTAATAGTAGTCACTGCCTCTAATGATTTTGCTAACTGCATTAATTCACGAGGTTGAATTTTTCTAGTCGATAGTTTACTAGCCAGTCTCTCTAAATCGCCACAAGATTCTATTAGTTCTCTTAATTCACTACTCCCAGTACTATCTTCTAACAAACTTCCTACAGCGTCCAAGCGCTTATTAATTTGCGTAATGGATTGCAGAGGAAATACCAACCATCTTTTTAAAAGCCTTGCACCCATGGGGCTCTTGGTGGCATCCATAATTTCAAGCAGACCTTTTCTATCGGCGCCATTACCTATTAATTCTAAATTGCGAATAGTAAATTTATCCATCCACAAAATTTCCTCACGCACTATGCTTTTAATAGTATGTATATGTTGAAGGTGCGGATGCTCTGTTTCTTTTAAATAATGCAGTATAGCACCAGCTGCCATGATACCCAATTTTTGTTCTGCAATACCAAAACCTTTTAAAGTACTTGTTTGAAATTGCTTTAATAATTGTTCTGTTGCAAAGGCTTCGTCAAATATCCAAGCATCTAAACCATAGGTATAAAATCCATTGCCAAAAATTTCTTTAAAGGCTGTCTGATAATTTTTCGGATGCAGTATTTCAGCAGGTTGTAAGCTTTGTAATAATTTATCCAAATAATCGGTGCTTCCTTCTGCAATTAAAAATTCTCCTGTAGTAATATCTAAAAAAGCAATACCACCTTTTTCATTTTCTACATAAATGGCGGCTAAGAAATTATTGTTTTTATGTTCTAGTAATTTATCGTTGGTGGCTATACCAGGCGTAAGCATATCGGTCACACCTCTTTTAACAATGCCTTTCACCGTTTTAGGATCCTCTAATTGATCACAAATAGCTACACGGTGTCCAGCTTTCACTAATTTATGTAAATAAGTATCTAGGGAATGGTGGGGGAAACCTGCTAGTTCACTAGAAGAAGCTGCTCCATTATTTCTTTTGGTAAGGGTAATGCCTAAAACTTTAGAGGCGACAATGGCATCTTCACCAAATGTCTCGTAAAAATCGCCCACGCGAAATAGCAAAATGGCATCGGGATATTTTTGCTTAATAGCCCGGTGTTGTTGCATGAGTGGCGTATCGGCACTTGA
>CALPSK010000056.1 GCA_943326215.1 Sediminibacterium ginsengisoli
TAAACCATGGTCGGCAATACGGCAGCCATGATCATGAAAATAATTAACTCTTTGCTCTAAAGCTGCTAGTAAATCGGCGATGGTTTTAATTTTACAATTGGATACCTTTTCTAATGCATGCAGGTATTGCATAAAGGCTTCCTTATTTTGAATTTGAAAAATTTTATCGGGGCGAAAAGTGGGAAGCATTTTAGCAGTTGCGTTTATTTTATTCGACTTATCCCCTGCTTCTTTTTGCAATAGTTTATGGTATTGCAAACTATCACAAGGATCATCGGTGGTGCCCACTAGTTCAACTTTGTAACTTGAAAGTATACCTCTTGTACTCAAGGCTTTTTTCTGTAATTGCTTATTGGCATTTTTATAAATAGCCAAGGCATTATTTTTATTTAAATATTCATTAATCCCAAATGAATTTTTAAGTTCCATATGAGACCAATGAAAAAGAGGATTACGCAAGGTATTAGGCATACAGTCTGCCCAGGCTAAAAACTTTTGTTCCTTAGTAGCAGATCCTGAAATAAATTTTTCTGGTACACCCCAAGCGCGCATGGCCCTGTATTTATAATGATCCCCTGTTAACCAAATATCTGTTAAAGTGTCGTAGGATGTATTTTTGGCAATAGCCTTAGGCGATAAATGATTATGATAATCGATAATAGGCAAATGCGCTAAATAGGTATGATATAAAGTATTAGCCAATTTAGATTCTAATAAAAAAGAATCGGAGATAATAGTATGATTTTTTGAAATGGCCATTCAATTATTTTTTACTGTTTATTTAATGTATTTCTTAAAATACCCAATTCCAAACCTCTTAATTCTGCCAAGCCTTTTAAACGACCAATAGCCGAATAACCAGGATTGGTTTTCTTATCTAAATCATCTAAGATTTGATGCCCATGATCGGGTCTCATAGGAATACCTTGCTTTCTTTGTTGCATGAGTAAAACAAGTTCTTCCATCACCGCCACCATATCTACATCTCCTTCTAAATGATTGTCTTCAAAAAAATCGCCCTTATCGTTTCTTCTAGTATTTCTTAAATGCAAGAAATGAATTCTATTTCCAAATTGTCGAATCATGGCTGGCAAATCGTTATCTGCGCGCACGCCAAAGGACCCTGTGCAAAAACAAAGTCCGTTATTTAAAGAAGGGACCGCATCCACTAAGGCTTGTATATCATTAGCTGTGCTTACCACCCTTGGCAGCCCTAAGATAGCATAAGGTGGGTCATCGGGGTGAATGACTAATTGAATACCGCATTCATCTGCCACCGGTACTATTTGTTTTAAAAAATAAATTAAATGTTTTCTTAACTCCCCTTCTCCTATACCCTCATACGTATTTAAAGCTGCTGCAAATTGTTCTAATGAAAAACTTTCTTCACTTCCAGGAAGCCCTTTAATAATATTGGCCTGTAATTCATTTTTTTCAATTGTAGACATTTCATTAAATCGAATTTGAGCAGCTGCTATTTCTTCTTTTGTATAATTAGTTTGCGCCCCGGCTCTTTTTAAGATAAATAAATCAAAGGCGATAAATGCTGCTTTTTCAAATCGCAAAGCCAAAGAACCATCAGGCATAGGAAAGGCTAAATTCGTTCTAGTCCAATCTACAACAGGCATAAAATTATAGGTGACTACATTTATACCGCAAGTACTTAAATTGCGAAGACTTATTTTATAGTTTTCAATATGTTTTTTAAAATCGCCTTTCTGTGTTTTAATAGATTCATGCACAGGTATACTTTCTACCACAGACCATCTAAGCCCTTTGGCTTCAATAATTTTTTTTCTTGCATTAATTTCTTCTACTGTCCAAATTTCACCATTAGCAATATGATGTAATGCTGTTACCACCCCTGTGCAACCTGCTTGCCTAATATCGGCTAATGAAACAGGATCGGAAGGGCCAAACCAACGCATGGTCTGTTCCATTCTATATTCAATATTCGCATAAGAAGGAAATTGATTCATAAGCATTATAAGCAAAGCTTTTTCATTCTTTTAAATTAGACGCCTGAATTAATGGTAAAACCTCCATCCACTCCTATATCCATGCCCGTTACAAATTTTGAAGCGTCACTTAATAACCAAATTAAAGCGCCCGTTAATTCATCTGGACTACCAAATCTTTTGAAGGGGGTATTTTTAATAATTAAATTTCCTCTTTCCGTTAAGCTACCATCCTCCTTAGTTAATAAATTTTTATTCTGTTTTGTAAGAAAAAACCCTGGCATGATGGAATTAATTCTTACTGCATCACCATATCTATTGGCCATTTCAACGGCAAACCATTTGGTATATAAATCAATGGCGGCCTTTCCCATACTATAGCCTAGTCCTCTTGTTACTGTTCTTTTTGAATTCACAGAAGAAATATTCACAATACTTCCTACTCCCGATTTTGCAATGGCAGGACCAAATACTTGCACCGGCAATAAAGTACCCCATACATTTAGCTCCATAGTTTTTTTCATACCCTCCATATTCATTGTAAAAACATCTTGGTCGGGCGATAATACCCCTTCAGGTAAATTACCACCAGCCCCATTTACTAAGCCATGAATAGTTCCATATGTTTCTAATGCTTTATTCTTAGCGGCTTCTAATTCAGCTTCCACAAGTACATTTGCTTTTAAAAAAACTGCTTCACCCCCTTGGCTTCTAATAAATCTAGCACGCTCTTCACCCACCGACTCGTTTTGGCCAATTAACAGAACAGTGGCCCCTTGTTTGGAAATAGCTTCCACAAAACTGCCCCCTAAAACCCCGGTGGCCCCAGTCACCACAATGACTTTATTTTTAAGTGTAAATAAATCCTTTTCTTGACTTCGCATAATTGAAATTTCTAATTAAAATGATTGGCTTTAGCCTTCTATTTTCGTTCCTGTAAATTAATTATAAATATCCATCTTAGCAAGATTTAGGCCTTAAATACATAGGCAGTTTAAAATTCAACAATTAGTGCCTATTTTTGTTAATAGTATATGAATAAAATTGTTGTAGCCATCACAGGCGCCAGTGGCGCCATTTACGCTAAATGCTTATTAGATAGTTTAAGCCAAATGCCGGACCAGATAGAGGCGGTAGGCATTGTTATGAGCGATAATGCAAAAATTGTTTGGGAGACAGAATTAGGCAATCAAGACTATACTAAATATCCCTTTCATTTTTACCCAAAAAACGATTTTAACGCCCCCTTCGCTTCAGGCTCGGCACAATATAATATTATGATTATTGTTCCTTGCAGTATGGGTACTTTGGGCCGTATTGCGAGTGGTATGAGCGATGATTTAGTTACCAGGGCTGCCGATGTTATTTTAAAAGAAAGAAGAAAGCTCATACTCGTGGCGCGTGAAACACCTTATAACTTAATTCATATTAAAAACATGGAGACAATCACTTTAGCAGGTGGTATTATTTGTCCAGCCACTCCAAGTTTTTATAGCAAGCCTCAAACCATTGAAGAAGTAGCTTATACAGTAGTGCACCGCATACTAGACTTAGCAGGATTAAAAGCAAATAGTTATCGCTGGGGAAATAACAAATAACTAATAAAAAAATTATTAAGGCTGCTACTAAAGCTCAGAGACTAACATTCTATAGATTATATTATTATCCTATTAAAAAAGCCCCCTAATTTAGGAGGCTTTTTTAATTATATACAAAGACTTAATCTTCTTTAGGTTCTTTGGGTGCCTTAGGCGTTTTTTCTTTTTCCTTTTTTTGTAAAGTAAAAACCAGCTTTCCATTTTCTTTATCTAAATCACCCATTAAAGTATCCCCTTCTTTAACACTATGGTTTAAGATTTCTTCTGCTAGAGGATCTTCAATATATTTTTGAATGGCTCTATGCAAAGGTCTTGCTCCAAATTGAACATCATATCCTTTATCGGCAATAAATCCTTTAGCATCCTCAGATATTACTAAGTTCAATCCTAAAGTCACTAGTCGACTCAAGACATTTTTCATAATAATATCAATGATTAAGAAAATATTTTCCTTAGACAATGAATTAAACACTACCACATCGTCCACTCTATTTAAAAACTCAGGAGAGAAAGTTCTCTTCAAGGCTTTTTCAATTACCGATCTATTATTTTCATCGGTTTGAAGCACACGCGTAGCCGTAGCAAATCCTACTCCATCACCAAACTCTTTTAATTGACGAGCGCCAATATTAGAAGTCATGATAATTAAAGTATTTTTAAAATCTACTTTTCTACCTAGGCCATCTGTTAATATACCATCATCTAATACTTGTAATAAAATATTATAAATATCTGGATGCGCTTTTTCTATTTCGTCTAAAAGTATGACGCAGTAAGGCTTTCGGCGTACCTTCTCTGTTAACTGACCGCCTTCTTCATAGCCTACATAACCTGGAGGCGCTCCAATTAAACGGCTTACAGAAAACTTTTCCATATACTCACTCATGTCAATTCTAATTAAAGAATCTTCTGAGTCAAATAAATTTCTAGCAAGTGCTCTAGCAAGCTCTGTCTTACCTACTCCAGTGGGACCTAAGAAAATAAATGTACCAATAGGCTTTTTAGGATCCTTCAAGCCAACTCTATTTCTTTGAATGGCTTTCACCACTTTGCCTAAAGCTTCATCTTGTCCAATGACTTCGGTCTTCATTTCCTCTGTCATCTTCTTCAACTTCGTAGTTTCTGCTTCCACCATTCTCTTTACAGGAATGCCCGTCATCATACTTACTACTTCAGCAATATTCTCTTCGTTAATAGGAAAACGCTTATTCTTACTATCTTCTTCCCAAGTAGTTTTAGCTTTTTCTAAAGCCTCACCTAATTTCTTCTCTGTATCTCTTAAGCTAGCTGCTTCTTCAAAGCGTTGGCTTTTCACTACTCTATTTTTTTCGTTCTTAACTTCTTCAATTTGTTTTTCTAAATCAACAATATCTAAAGGAACATTAATATTTTTCAAATGCACTCTGGCTCCTACTTCATCCAATACATCAATGGCTTTGTCTGGAAGTAAACGGTCGGTCATATAGCGGTCGCTTAATTTGACACAAGCTTCAATCGCTTCTTGATCGTATACTACGCTATGATAATCCTCGTATTTAGATTTGATATTATTTAAGATGGTAATTGTATCGGCCACACTTGGTGGTTCAATAATTACTTTTTGGAAACGTCTATCTAAGGCACCATCTTTTTCAATATGCATACGGTATTCATCTAAGGTAGATGCACCAATACATTGTAATTCTCCACGCGCTAAGGCTGGCTTAAAGATATTGGAAGCGTCCAAGGAACCGCTTGCTCCACCTGCTCCTACTATAGTATGTATTTCATCAATAAATAAAATAACGTCTCTGTTTTTTTCAAGCTCATTCATAATGGCCTTCATACGTTCTTCAAACTGTCCTCTGTATTTAGTGCCTGCAACAAGTGCTGCTAGGTCTAAAGAAATAACACGCTTATCAAATAAGACACGGCTTACTTTTCTTTGAACAATACGAAGTGCCAAACCTTCTACAATGGCCGTCTTACCCACACCCGGCTCCCCTATTAAAATGGGATTATTCTTTTTTCTTCTACTTAAAATTTGACTGACTCTTTCTATCTCTGCATCACGACCTACAATAGGATCCAATGAATCCATTTCTGCAAGCTTGGTAATATCACGGCCAAAATTATCTAATACCGGTGTTTTTGATTTATTAGGACTAGCAGGCTTTGCTTTTGATGCAGCACCAAAGGCACCCGCACCGCCGCCTCTTTTCTCTTCTTCAAATTCATCATCCCCTTCTTCAGGAAATTCTGCACTAGGACGATTCAATGGCTCGTCAGTGTTGGATCCAATCATGCCTAATTCAGTTCTGAATAAATCATAGTCAATATCAAATTGATTTAAAATTTGAGTGGCTATATTTTCTTTGTTTTTTAAGATGCTTAAAAGTAAATGCTCTGTTTCAACCATGGGACTTTTAAGCGCCTTTGCTTCTAGCACCGTAACACGAATTACTTTCTCTGCTTGCTTAGTTAAGGGCAAACTATTAATGTTCGCCACATTCTTACCCGACTTATCCTTAACGGCTAATTCAATTTCTTTTCTTAGTTCTGCTAAATTCACATTCAACTGCTTCAATACCTTAATGGCAGTATTTTCCTGGTCTCTTATAAGGCCTAGCATTAAATGCTCAGCTCCTATAAAGTCATTACCTAATCTCAAAGCCTCTTCACGGCTATAAGAGATGATTTCCTTAACTTGTGTTGAAAAATTATTATCCATATATTTATTTCGAGCTGTTACAAGAATAACGAATATTTTTGACCTAAAGTATGTTAAGTATTA
>CALPSK010000057.1 GCA_943326215.1 Sediminibacterium ginsengisoli
CAACAAGGCAAATTAAATTTAATGGCCTTATTAAACTTAGATGCTTCTCAAAATTTTGAAATTGTATCACAACCCGTTGATCAAATTAAATTACAATCTTTTGCCGATTTGCAACCTGATTATGTATTTAATTATGCCTCTCAAAACTTGCCTAACGTTAAAGCAGCTTCTTTAAGAGTGAAGGCAGCGCAAAAAAATACTTTAGTAGCTAAGGCAAGCTTTTATCCAACCATTAGTTTTGGATACAACTTAACTTCTAACTTCTCTAATCAGTTCAATTATATTAGTGGTTTTCAGGCAAATGGTTTTAGCACGCCAAACGCGGCTTCGCCCTTTGTAACTGTGAATAGCGCCAAGTATTATGTTCAATCGCCCATATTTACGCCTGTTACTTCAACAAGAAATTGGAGCTCTGTATGGAATGGTTGGAGAACACAGGTAGATAACAACTTTGGTCAAAACGTTGGCTTACAAATGTCCATTCCTATTTTCAATGGTAATCAAGCTAAAATTGCCTACAAGCAATCTAAATTGAATTTGCAAAGTGTAACCTTACAAGAAGAGAATACACAACGTAAATTAAAGCAAGATATTTATGCAGCCTACACCAATGCAGTGGTTGCTTTCAATAAATTAAATGCTACTCAAAAAGCATTGAACGCTGCTGAAAAAACTTACCAATTTGCTAGTAAAAGGTATGAGTTAGGTTTATTAGGCACGATAGAATTATTAAACAATCAAAATAACTACCTAAGAGCTAAAGTTAATTTTAAGACTGCTCAATACGAGTATGTATTTAGAATTAAATTATTAGAGTTTTATAAAGGGGAAGCATTAACATTATAATAAGAAAAAATAAGCAGTAAAAAATAAATACAATGAATAAGAAATTAATTTGGATAAGCGTTGCAGTAGTAGCCGTTATAGTGCTTTTGGTAGGGCTTAAAAAAGCAGGCGTGATTGGCAAGGTAGATGGTACTGAAGTGACTACTGAAAAAGTACAACTAAGAACTATTACCGAGTCGGTGAATGCAAGTGGTAAAGTATATCCTGAAGTGGAAGTAAAAGTAAGTCCAGATATCTCTGGTGAGATTGTAAACTTATTTGTGGAAGAGGGAGATAAAGTAACTAAAGGACAAGTATTGGCTAAAATTTATGCCGATATTTATTCTTCTCAAAGAGATCAGGTGACAGCTAGTGTAAATCAAGTAAAAGCACAATACGAGAACGTAAAAGCGGCATTAAGTGGTTTGAAAACTGCTTATGATAATACCAAAGCAACTAACGAGCGTTTTAAAAAATTATTTGCAGACAAGATTGTTTCAAGATCTGAATACGAGCAAACTGAACAAGCTTTTCGTACTGCAGAGTCTTCTTATAATTCAGCAAAAGAATCTATTAAAAGTGGAGAAGCGCAAATTCAAGGTGTAAGAGCGCAATTGGCAAGAGCTGAAAAAGATTTAGCCCGTACTATTATTACTTGTCCAATGGACGGTATTATTAGTTTAATGAACGTTAAGAAAGGGGAGCGTGTGGTAGGAACTGCTCAAATGACGGGTACTGAGATGATGCGTGTAGCCGATATGAAAAGTATTGAGGTAAGAGTAGATGTAGGAGAGAATGATATTACAAAAGTTAAATTAGGTGATACTGCTTTAGTAGAAGTAGATGCTTATAATAATAGAAAGTTTAAAGGCATTGTTTATAAAATTGCCAACCCGATTACTTCTACTGCTAACACTTCTGCTTCTTCTGCAGAAGTAGCAAATTATAAAGTACATATTAGATTATTAACTGAAAGCTATACAGACTTAGTAAAAGACAATAATATTTTTCCTTTCAGACCAGGTATGACAGCAAGCGCTGATATTCAAACCAAATCAAAACTGAATGTGGTGACTGTTCCATTGAATGCAGTTACGACTAGAGATAAAGACGGTGAAGGAAAAGATACAAAAGTAGGTTCTGGCAAGTCAGATGAAAAACCTGCTGACAATGCGAATACTTCGAAAGAAGAAGAATTATCGGAAGTAGTATTTGTTTTAGGCAAGGATAATAAAGTGAAAATGGTGAAAGTGAAAACCGATATTCAAGACCTAAACTATATTGAGATCATTGGATTGAAAGTGGGAGATGAAGTGATTACAGGACCTTATAGTACTGTAAGCAAGACTTTGAAAGAAGGAACCCTTGTAAAAGTGGTCACTAAGGAGAAGCTTTTTGAAGAAAAGAAATAAGAAGCTAGAAAGCTTTAGCTAAATATTGTAAAAGGGGTGCATTTCAAAAATGCACCCCTTTTTTATTTCTTTCGTATGTTTGTACTATGGAAAACAATCGTATAGGTATAATTGGTAGTGGAAGTTGGGCTACCGCTATTGCTAAAATTGTTACAGATAACAACCATCCCATTACTTGGTGGGTGCGTCAGCAATCTAATATTGACTACTTTACAAAAAGGCATCATAACCCACATTATTTAAGAAACACGTATTTCGATATTGCTAAAATTAATTTTACCGCTAGTGTTCAGACCTTAGTGGATGAGTCTGATATTATCATTATAGCAGTGCCATCTATACATATTGAGGCAGCCTTGAAAGGTCTTGAACCAGGCGCTTTACAAAATAAAAAAATAATTTCTGCAGTCAAAGGTGTAATTCCAAAGTATAATATTTTATTGAATGATTATTTAGCTACCACGTTTAATTTTTCTTTAGATAATTATTTTACTTTACTAGGCCCTAGTCATGCAGAAGAAGTAGCGGCGGAACAACTTTCTTATTTAACTTTCTCAGGGTTAGATACAAAGCAAACAGAACATATTGCTTCTTACTTTGCCACCGAATACATTAACACAAGAATTAATAATGATGTTTTAGGAGTGCAATATGCGGCAGTGGCCAAAAATATATATGCATTAGGTGCGGGTATTGCCCATGGTTTAGAATACGGAGATAATTTTTTAAGTGTATTTATTGCCAATGCCGCGAATGAAATGGATTGTTTATTATCGGCCATTATGAAATCTACAAATCATAAGGGAGAAGCCACTAATCATACTGCATCGGTTTATTTAGGAGACTTGCTAGTGACTTGTTATTCTTTACACAGTAGAAATAGAACTTTTGGAAATATGATTGGTAAAGGCTACTCTGTGCGTGCTGCTGAATTAGAATTAAACATGGTGGCGGAAGGGTATAATGCAAGTAAGTGTATTATGGCAATGAATAATACAATTCAAGTAGAATTACCTATTATAAAAGCAGTTTATCAAATTTTATGGGAAGGCCATGACCCAGCTGCTAGTTTCAAAGAGATTGAAAAAATATTGGTCTAATCTGGTCTTGTCTAGATTGGTAATTTTTCAAGTATATATCTAGTAAGGGTTTTGTATTGTTTTAGATATTTATGCAGTTACCCTAATTATTTATAGAGAAAAAATCACTGGCAATCCCGTCCGCAAAAAACTTGGCTTCTTTGGTAAGTGCAAATCCAGTAACTGTAGCTGCAATTTGGTTCAGTGCTAAATACTTTGGAACAATGGATAAAACCGATGCTAAGTATTTATCTCCAAAAACATTTTTTATATAATCGGTAGAAAAGCCTTCGCTTTTTCTAAGGGCAATCATCATATACTCATTAAACTTTTGATCAAGACTTAGGTTTTCTAGTTCATAAGGAACTAACTTATTTTTAATGGATTGAAAATAGAGTTGATTATTGGCAATATTCCATTGTCTTTGATTTCCATTGTAAGAATGTGCGGCGGGTCCTAAACCTAAATAAGGAACTTGATTCCAATAATTACTATTGTGTTTGCTTTTGCAATTCGGCATCGCAAAATTAGATATTTCATAGTGCTCAAACCCAGCGGCGCTTAATGCATTTACAATAATTTCAAATTGCCTTGCTTGCTTAGCGCTATCAATGGCTTCTATTTCTTTTTTGGCAATCATTGAATGTAAAGCTGTTTTCTCTTCCACTGTCAAAGCATAACAAGAAATATGGTTTATATTATACTGAATAAGCGTTTTAATATCGGCCATCAATTCTTCATCGCTTAAATGAGGTGTGCCATAAATTAAATCGGCACTAATTTCTTTAAAGCCAGCGGCCTGTACCATTTTTATGGCTGCATGCGATTGTTCCACAGTATGTGCTCTATTCATCCATGCAAGAGAGGCTGCTTGAAAACTTTGAATACCTATGCTAAGTCTATTCACGCCTAAGGCTAGCCAATCGGAAGCAAGCTGCTCATTGATATCATCAGGATTGGCCTCAATGGTAAACTCAAAATGGGGGGCTAAATCAAAATTAGCTTGAATAGCTTCTATAATCATTGCTAATTCCCCTTTCTTTAATAAAGAGGGAGTGCCTCCACCAAAGTAGAGCGTTTCAATAGGTGCCGTAAGATAATTTTTTTGAAGCTTTATTTCTTCTACAAGGGAATGGGTAAATTCTTGAATGTACTGGGTTTGAGTAGAGAAATGGAAATTGCAATAATGGCAAGCTTTTTTGCAAAAAGGAATATGAATATAGATGCCTGCCATAAAAAGAGTTAAAGAACAAAGCTAACTATTAGTTACTAATTATGCATCAGGATACTTATTTTTGCAGTAGATGATTTTAAATCTCCATAAAGCTTTTTTTATACTAGGCTGTATATTTCTAGGTGCTATGCTACCTCTAAATACCTATGCGCAAAAGCCCACTACTTTATCAGTCAAAGATACCAGTGAATTAGTCGCGGACTCCTTGGTTAAAAAGGATACTTTAATGATAAAACATATTCTGGTTTTGCCCAGCACTTATCAAAAAGCCGATGCTTGGTTTATGCAAGAGCAGTTAGAATTAAAAAAAGATAGCTTGGTGGATTATGTAAAATCTTATAAAGCCTATTATAGTAATAAGAAAAATGCATTTAAGTTATATAATCAAAATTCATTAACGAATAAGGGCACACAAATTATTTATAAAATTGAACAGCGTTATGCAGTTTCAGATAAAGACTGGTTATTTTATTTAATTGTGGGTATTATATTTATTTATGGTTTTGTAAATAATATGTATCCGCAGTATTTTCAAAAATTATTCAGTCAATTTAGTCAGTCCTCCATGCGCATGATGCAAAATAGAGAACAGCTATTAAATAATAGTGTTGCTTCTTTATTATTGAACCTCTGTTTTATTTTAAGTTTTTCTTTAATGGTATCCTTGCTAATTTATAACCGACATTTATTACCCATTTCTTTTTGGCTTGTGTACTTCTATATTTGTCTTTTTTTTACTAGCCTATACCTTGGAAAATATATCTGTTTAGAAATAGCGGGCGCTATATTTAGTACGAAGGAATTAGTAAAGACCTATGTATTCGTGGTATTCATGATAAACAAAGTACTTGGCATATTGCTCTTGCCCTTTATTCTCATTTTAGCATTCGCTAAGCCTATTTATTTCCCAGCGGCTATTATAGGGGCTGGAGGCCTTTCAGTGCTGCTTTTCTTGTATCGTTATTTGTTTTCACTTACCTCTGTAAGAAACAAATTACATATATCTTCCTTTCATTTTTTTCTTTACCTTTGTGCATTCGAAATACTGCCTATTTTAATCTTGTATAAACTGGTGGTGCAGTATTTTGGCGGAACGTATTAAAAGCTGAATGATAAAAATGGCCATTAAAAAAATTCTTATTTCGCAAGCGCGTCCAGAAAGTGAAAAATCGCCTTATTTTGATTTGGAAAAAAAGCATAAAGTAGCACTACATTTTCATCCATTGATTCAACTAGTGCCTATTGCTGCAAAAGACTTCAGAAAAAACAAAATAGATATTGCAGTTTTCACCGCTGTTGTTTTTACCAGCAAACATGCTATTGACCATTTTTTTAGAACCTGCGATGAATTAAAAGTTAGCATCAATCAGGATACAAAATATTTCTGTATTACGGAATCGGTAGCGCTTTATTTACAGAAGTTTATTATGTATCGCAAACGCAAGGTGTTTTTTGGTGCAGATGGAACGAATAAAAAATTATTTGATGTTTTAAACAAACATAAGAGTAATGAAAACTTCTTATATGTGTGTAGTGAAAACCAACAAGACAATGAAATTGTGAATTGGTTAAAAGACCATGAATGCAAATTCGATTTAGGCTACATGTACAGAACCGAGTTTAGTGATATTAAAAAAGTACTTGCAGAACATAGTTTTGATGTTATATGTTTATTCACTCCAAGTGGTTTGAAAAGTTTATACCAGAACATGCCGAACTTTAAACAAAATGGAACCGCCATTGG
>CALPSK010000058.1 GCA_943326215.1 Sediminibacterium ginsengisoli
GATGAGTATAAAAAACAATCGGGTTTAGATAAACCCGTTCAAGATTTTTTAGAACAAAGAACAAAAATGAATAAATTTTTAAATAGTGTTTGGGATTTAATTGACATTACGGTAGAAGATTATTTAAAAAGAGGATTCAGTTCACTTCATATTAATTTTGGCTGTACAGGGGGGCAACACCGCAGTGTATTTGCAGCTGAACAAACGGCCAGACATCTTAGAAATAAATACAAGGTCAAAGTATTGCTAGCACATACCAATAAAGAAAATTGGGTTAAATAATATTTGCATGAAAGCCATGATTTTAGCAGCAGGATTAGGTACAAGGCTCAAACCTTTTACCGATTTTCATCCAAAGGCATTGGCCATGGTGAATGGGAAATCTTTGTTGCAAAGAAATATAGAATACCTGCAAGCCTTTGGTATAAACGAAGTGGTGGTGAATGTGCATCATTTTGCAGATCAAATTATGGAAGCCGTCAAAGCCAATGATGGATGGGGTTCTACCGTTTTAATTTCAGATGAAAGTTCAGAAGTATTAGAAACGGGAGGTGGTGTACTTTTTGCAAAATCTTTTTTTGAAGAAGAAGAAAATTGGCTAGTGATGAACGCCGATATTTTAACCAATTTAGATATTGATAAATTAATTGCTGCAGATAAAGTATTATCAGCAGGAGTAAAAAATTATATAGCTACTTTAGCAGTGACCAACCGAGTCTCAAGCAGAAATTTATTATTTACAACAGAGGGTAATTTAGTTGGTTGGAGAAATAATACTACACGCGAAGAAAAATGGGCAGGTGCAAATAACACTGAACAGCCTGCGGGTATTCATTCTATTGCAAAAGCATTTAGCGGCATTCAAATACTACATGCTAGTTTTTATAGTACGAATAATATGAGAGGTAAGTTTTCTTTAATAGATGCTTATTTGCAAGCAGCAGCCAAAGGCGCTATTGGTTATTACGACCATAGCGATAGTATTTTATTAGATGTGGGCAAGCCTGAAAATATTGAAAAAGCAGAAACCCTTTTCAAGTAAATAAGTTCCAATAGTTATCTCAAATAACTAAGGAGGTTTCATTCTTAAAACTTTCTTTATACTTTAATGTATATTTTCTTTTTATCTAAGTAGTGAGCAAGTATTCCAAAAAATGCAATGATGCTTAAAGCGTAAACAAAAGAGCCTACGCGTAAATCAGTATTTATATTTTTACATACATGCTCGTAGAACCAAGGCAGTGCTGAAGTGTAGACAGGTTCTCCTTTTTCGTCTCTATGGTCCACCCATCTTAATAAGGCTAATACACGCGGTAAAAATCCGCTGAGTACAAATACAAATAAGGGGTTCTTCCCAAACACATCGAAAAAATGACTCCATTTTCCTTTGGTATTTTGAAACTCTAATAAATAAATTAGCATACCTAAACTAACCATGGCAAGTCCCGAAGTATATAATACATAACTACTAGTCCATATTTTTTTATTAATAGGAAAACTAAAATCCCAAATATAGCCAACGAATATAAGTACCACACCTGTTAAAAGTAATTGCGCTAACATCTCGTAATTCTTTCCTTTTAACTGAATGTATTCACCCACTAAAAAACCTAGTATCACTTGTACGATGGCGGGTAATGTGCTTGTTAATCCTTCTGGGTCAAAGGGAACGCCTTCCCCTTTATAAATATGGGTTACGCCTAAAATAGCCTGGTCAATACTATTTCCAAAATAACCAGATAAACTAAAGGGATGACCGGCCGCACCTAATGCATAACTCAGTACCCAATATATAACCAGTATCATCATGCCTATAAAAAGTGCTATGCGCGATTTTCCATAATAAATAATAATAGAGGAGAAAAAATAACAAAGTGCAATTCTTTGAAGTACGCCTAAAATGCGGACCATTTCCCAAGGCTTAAATACTAATTCAGTGCCTGAGAATTTTACAAAAGGGCTCCAGTTTAAAAATAGTCCAATACCAAAAATTAAAAGGGTTCGCTTTATTATTTTTGACCAAAATTCAGCAGCACCTGCATTTTGTAATTTGGGCATTACAAAGGACATAGCATTACCCACTGCAAATAAAAAGAAGGGAAATACTAAATCGGTAGGGGTACAACCATGCCAGCTCGCGTGACCTAAAGGACTATAGATATGTGCCCAAGAGCCAGGATTATTAACTAAAATCATAAGCGCCACAGTAGCGCCTCTAAACACATCTAGAGAATAATATCTTTGCTGATTCATAGAATATTATATTATAAAAAATTTAGTAATAAATAGCCCCGTTTTAATATCTTTGTAAGATACAAATTCAGATGGGAAAAAATATATTAATTACAGGGGGAGCGGGATTTATTGGGTCGCATGTAGTGCGTTTAATGGTGACCAAATATCCTCAGTATCAAATCTTTAATTTAGATGCACTTACCTATGCAGGTAATTTGGAGAATTTAAAGGATATTGAAAAAGCAGCGAATTATCATTTTCTAAAAGCCAATATTTTAGAAGCCGATTCTTTAAAAACTATTTTTGAAAAACATGCCATTACCGATGTCATTCATTTGGCAGCTGAATCGCATGTAGATAGATCTATCGTTTCACCATTAGATTTTGTGTATACCAATGTGATAGGAACCGTAAACTTATTAAATACAGCTAAAGAATATTGGAAGGGCGATTTAAGTTATGAAAAAGCACATGATGGTTCTTGGGAGAAAAATCGCAATCATATTTTTTACCATGTTTCTACCGATGAAGTATATGGTAGCCTAGGCAAGGAAGGTTTGTTCAAAGAAACCACTGCCTATGATCCCAACTCTCCTTATTCAGCAAGTAAAGCGGCTAGTGATCATTTTGTGCGTGCTTATGGAGAAACTTATCATTTACCTTATGTAGTTTCTAATTGTTCTAATAACTACGGGCCGAATCATTTTCCAGAAAAATTAATTCCTTTATTCATACATAATATTATCAATAAAAAGGCATTACCTGTTTATGGCGATGGCTTGTATACCCGTGATTGGTTATATGTTATAGACCATGCACGTGCCATTGATATTATTTTTCATCAAGGAAAAAATGGAGACACTTATAATATTGGTGGGTTCAATGAATGGACCAATATTGATTTAGTAAAATTAATGTGTGCTCAAATGGACGTGAAACTAGGAAGAGCAGTGGGCGAAAGCGAGTCTTTAATTACTTATGTGAAAGACAGACCAGGCCATGACCGTAGATATGCCATTGATGCGACTAAATTAAATAAAGAATTAGGTTGGAGCCCCTCTGTTACTTTCGAACAAGGTTTGGCTGCCACCATTGATTGGTATTTGAATAATGGCCCTTGGTTAGAAAATGTAACTAGTGGTTCTTATCAAACTTATTATAGTTCCATGTATACTAATCGATAGAAATTTCGATAAAAAAGAGAAATTGCAATAAAATATATATTTACTTAGATCTAAAGAATGAAAATAGAAGCGACACCCTTACAAGATTGTTTTATAATTCACGACACAGTGCATGGCGATGCGAGAGGTTATTTTATTGAAACATTTAACCTAAGAGATTTTAAAGCAGCCAGTGGTTTAGATATTGTATTTGTACAAGACAATCAATCTAGATCAAGCAAAGGTGTTTTGAGAGGTTTGCATATGCAAAGAGGATCTTCTGCACAAGCAAAGCTAGTAAGGGTTTTAGAAGGAGCGGTATTAGATGTAGTCGTAGATTTAAGAAAAGGTTCTCCTAGCTTTGGACAGCATTTTACTATTGAATTAACAGCCGAAAATCATAAACAATTTTTTGTTCCTGCCGGGTTTGCTCATGGCTTTGTAGTATTGAGCGAGTCGGCTACTTTCTTTTATAAAGTAGATAAGTTTTATGAGCCAGGCAATGAAGTGGGCATAATGTACAATGATAAGGATTTAAACATAGATTGGAAATTACCAAGTTCAGAACTAAAATTTTCAGAAAAAGATAAAACATTAGGAAGCTTTGCGGAATATGCGGCTTCTTTATAAAATAAAAAACAGGTATATGATTTGAGCACGCAAGTGCGAAAACATAAACACAAATAAAAAACAAAAATTAGGTTTATGAAGGGAATTATATTAGCAGGCGGATCAGGTACTAGGTTGTATCCTATTACCAAGGGTATCAGTAAGCAATTAATGCCTATCTATGATAAGCCCATGATTTATTATCCTTTGTCGGTATTGATGTTGGCGGGGATTAAAGAAGTATTGATTATCACTACACCCGAGGATAATGATCAATTTAAAAGATTGTTGGGTGATGGTGCTGAAATAGGTTGCAAATTTAGTTATGCAGTACAAGCTGTTCCAAATGGACTAGCGCAAGCATTTGTGATTGGCGCCGATTTTATTGGCAAGGATAAAGTGTCTTTAGTTTTAGGAGACAATATTTTTTATGGTGCAGGTTTTAGTAAACTAGTACAATCTTTTAACGATTTAGATGGCGCAGCTGTATTTGCATACGAAGTAAATGATCCTGAGCGTTATGGTGTGGTGGAATTTGACGAAAATAACAATGCAATCTCATTAGAAGAAAAGCCAAAAGCGCCTAAATCAAATTACGCGGTACCGGGTTTATATTTTTATGATAATACTGTGGTTGAAATTGCTAAGAATATCCCTGCATCTCCAAGAGGGGAGTTTGAAATTACCGACGTGAACAAGGTGTACTTAGAGCGTAAGCAATTACAAGTAGGCATTATGAACAGAGGTACTGCATGGTTGGATACCGGTACTTTTGAATCTTTAGCTGACGCATGTGAGTTTGTAAGAGTCATAGAGAAGCGTCAAAGTCAAAAAATAGGATGTATTGAGGAAGTGGCCTACCGTATGGGCTTTATAGATAAGACTCAATTACTAGTTTTAGCCGATAAATATGCTAAAAGTGGCTATGGGGAATACCTTAGACAGTTAAAAAAGTAGACTTTTTCAGTTTGTAGCAGCTATTTTCTGTTTTCTTAAACAAAAAATGAACAATTATATAAATATGTTGTTCTTATGGTATGCCAACTTATTCAATCAAAGATTTAGAGCAAATTTCTGGGATCAAGGCCCACACCATTCGTATATGGGAGCAGCGCTATAAGTTTCTGCAACCCTCTCGTACTGAGACGAATATAAGAACCTATTCAGCAGCTGAATTAAAGGTTATTTTAAACGTTTCGTTTTTAAATAAATACGGGTTTAAGATTTCACATATTGATAAGATGAGTCCTGAGCAAATGGAAGAAAAAATTCTTACCATTAATCAGATGGATGCACAGAAGGAAAGGGTAGTGAATAATTTGATCAAGGATATGGTTTCATTGAATATGCCAGCCTTTGAACAACAACTAGATAATTATATAGCACAAAAGGGCGTTGAAAAAACCATCGTTGAAATTATCTTCTCTTTTTTAGAAAGAGTAGGCATATTATGGATGACAAGTAGTGTCAACCCAGCGCAGGAGCATCTTGCCACCAATATCTTAAGACAGAAAATTATTTATGGTATTGAAAAATTAACCCCAGTAACCAAATATACAAAGAGGGTGGTTTTATTCTTGCCTGAAGCAGAGTACCATGAATTAGGAATTTTATATGTACATTTTTTATTAAAACAAAATGGCATATATGTAGATTATTTAGGTACCAATATACCCATGGCGGATCTTGAATTTTTAGTGAGCAGAACGAAACCTGATTATTTATTTTGCCATATCACCTCTCCCGCGAAGAAATTTAAATTGGATAAGTTTCTAGAAGGCTTATCTAAAATTAATAAAACCTCTCCAGTCATATTATCGGGTCAAATTGTGAGAGACTATAAAGGCCAAATAGCTTCCAATATCTCTGTTAAACGTAGTTTAGCAGAAACCATTCAGTTTTTGAATACAATCTAGCTAGCTATTTTCGAAGTCTTACTCCAACTAGCTCAAAACTTTGACTTTTCTTAAAATATTGATAGTCACCCATTTATTATTATTTTGGTCTGAAATTGGTGTTTTTTGGGCTTACCAAATCCGAAATGTTTAATTATTTTTTAAAAATATTAAACAAAAATAGCTTTCGAACTCATTATTTTGTTTAGCTTTAATTTCTTAAAGTTAAACAGA
>CALPSK010000059.1 GCA_943326215.1 Sediminibacterium ginsengisoli
GATCGGCACCGCCAAATTCTTGACGACCTCTATCACGGTTACGATCTTGTTGTTGGATCGGTTCACGACGACCTTTGTCTGCTGTACGAATATTTAAGTCCTGCGCATTCTCATAATAACTTAAGAATCGGTTGAACTCTAAGGCAGCCACACGCTTTAAAATTTCTTCCTTAGTCATGTCTGCAAATTTCTCTGCAAGCATAGGAACATAGGTTTCATAATCACCATGGCTAACATCGGTAGACATTAATTTATCCATTACATGGAAAAATTGTTTTCTACAAACATCCTTACCACTAGGAATATCTAATTTATGAAAAGTACACTTGTTCATGTTTTCAATCTGACGCAAACGATAAGACTCACGCGCGTGTACAATGGATATACAAATACCTTGACTACCCGCACGACCTGTTCTTCCACTTCTATGCGTGTATACTTCTACATCATCAGGTAATTCAAAATTGATAACGTGGGTAATACCTTTTACATCAATACCTCTTGCAGCAACGTCAGTCGCAATTAATAATTGTAAAGTCTTATCACGGAATTGACCCATGACTCTATCACGTTGTTGTTGGGTTAAATCGCCATGGATAGCATCAATATCATAACCTTCACGCGTTAAACGTTGTGCTACTTCTTGTGCATCGGCCTTGGTTCTTGTAAATATAATACCGTAGATACCTGGATTAAAATCAATGATTCTTTTTAAAGTCTCATAACGATGTTGCGCCGAGGTTAAATAGTATTGATGGTCAATACTCTTATTCGTAGCATTTACTTTACCAATCGTTACTTCTACGGGCTCTTTCATGTAACGCTTACTTACTTTTCTAATTTCAGCAGGCATGGTGGCACTAAACAACCAGATACTTTCTCTGTTCGGTGTATTTTTTAAAATAAATTCAATGTCATCTTGAAATCCCATGTTTAACATCTCATCTGCTTCATCCAATACAACGTATTCGATCTTCTCTAAGTTAATTGCCTTTCTTTCTATTAAATCAATTAAACGGCCTGGAGTGGCTACCACTACTTGCACGCCTCTTTTTAAATCTTTAATTTGCAAACCAATAGATGTTCCGCCATACACCGCTAATACTTGTAAACCTGGAATATGCTTTTTAAACAAATTCATTTCGTTTACAATTTGCATACATAATTCTCTTGTAGGACAAACCACTAAGGCTTGCGGGAATTTATCGGCTGTTTTAATTAATTGTAATAAAGGCAAACCAAAGGCGGCTGTCTTACCAGTACCTGTTTGCGCTAAACCAATAAAATCCTTGGTTCCACTTATTAAAACGGGAATAGAACGCTCTTGAATCTCTGTTGCGTGTGTGTATCCTAATTCAGTCACGGCTTTTACCAATTGCTCATTTATACCAATTTCTGTAAATGTTTTTTTCGACTTTACGGCCTCTATCAACTCATTTTTAATTTCTACTTCTTCTTTCTTCTTCATTTTTTATATTTTTTGCTAAGTCACTTAAGTGCTTCGCTTTTTTTAATTATTTTAAAATCCTTTTTATTTTATTAGCATTTTGAATCAATTCCAAAAGGTAGTCAGGGTTTTCTTTTTCCAAACTTGCCTTGAATTTTTTTAATTGACTAATATGCTCATTCAAAACATCTAATACATTTTCTTTGTTTTGCATAAAAATGGGAACCCACATTTCTGCATTGGACTTAGCCAAACGCACTGTGCTTTCAAAACCACTACTTGCTAACTCAAAAATGGCATCAGACTCTTTCTCCTTCTCTAGCACCGTATTCGCCAATGCAAAAGAAGTAATATGTGAGATATGACTCACATAGGCTACATGAATATCATGTTTAATGGCATCCATATAAAGCATGTGCATACCTAAAGCTTGATACATTTTTTCTACTAATTCCAAGGCATCCTTGTCTACTTGTTCTTTATTACAAATAATGGTTGCCTTGTCAACGAAAGCATCGTCTTGTGCTGCAGTAGGACCACTAAATTCTGTTCCCCACATTGGATGTGTTGGAACAAAGCGGCCTTTATTGATATGTGCTTTCGCAATACCCACAATACTTTCTTTAGTAGAACCAAGATCAAAAACAACTTGCTTGTTCACCAAGTTCAAAATAGTAGGCAATAAACTTTCTGCTACGTTAATAGGCGTTGCAATGGCTATCAAGTCGGAAGCAGCAATGGCTTCTTCCAAAGACATGATCTCATCCACAATACCCAATTGTAAAGCCAGTTTTTGGTGTTCAAGGTTATGATCCACTCCAATGACATTGGATACCAAGCCTTTCTTTTTCAAAGACAAAGCCAGTGAACCTCCCATTAAACCAATTCCTATGACTGTTAAACGCATGCTTCAATTCTTTTTATGGCGACACTAAATTTTTCTATGGAACCACATAAACTCACTCTGATATATTCGTTACCAGCAGAGCCAAAAATGCCTCCTGGGGTAATAAAAACATTTGCATCGTATAATACTTTATCACTTAATGCATATCCATCTTTGTAAGTTGCGGGAATTTTGGCCCATACAAACATGCCTACTTGTTGTTTTGAGTAGACACATTTTAAAACATCTAATAACTCGAATACTTTTTCGCGTCGTGCTGTATATATTTTATTCACGGAGTCATACCAACTTTGATCAAGACTTAATGCCTTAGCAGCTGCTAATTGCACGGGTAAAAACATACCACTGTCCATGTTGGATTTAAACCTAAGTATTTCATTGATTCTGTCTTCGGCAGCAATTAACATGCCTACCCTCCATCCTGCCATATTCTGACTTTTACTTAGAGAGTTTAATTCTATCACTACCTCTTTGGCCCTGTCAATAGACAATAAGCTTTCAGGCTTATCATTTAAAACAAAGGCATAAGGATTATCATGACAAATCAATATTTGATGCTTTATTCCAAAGGCGACTATTTTTTCAAATAGTTCTTTCGTAGGCCTTTGGCCTGTTGGCATATGCGGATAGTTCACCCACATTAACTTGACTTTTGATAAATCTGATTTTTCTAAATTTTCAAAGTCAGGCGCCCAACTGTTTTCGGCAGTCAACTCATAGTATAACGGGGTCCCACCCGCTAATTTAACTGCACTTGTATATGTAGGATAACCAGGATTTGGAATTAATACCTGATCTCCTTCATTTAAATAGGTCATACATATATGCATGATCCCTTCCTTACTTCCTAATAAAGGAAGTATTTCAGTAGCTGGATTTATATCCGCTACCTTGAAATATTTTTTATACCAATTCGCTATCGCTTCTCTTAATATAGGCGAACCTTTATAAGATTGATAACCATGTACATTTTCTTTAATCGCTTCTTCGTGTAAAATTTTAACCACATCAGGATGCGGCGGTAAATCGGGACTGCCAATACCTAAATTAAGTATATCCTTACCGGCTTTATTGAGTTCATCAATCTCGCGCAGTTTGGTAGAAAAATAATATTCTCCAATACCCTCTAATCTATGTGATACAGTCCAATTCATTTTTATCCTTTTACAACTTTACCTTTTTGATACATACCGAAAATTCTAATACTATTGGTTAAGCCTTTCAATGCTTCTAATACTTTTTCAATTTGTTTTTTATTATCAAATTCCAAGTCGGCATAAAACCCGTATTTAAAAGTACTACCTGGTATCGGCATACTTTGTAGCTTACTCAAATTCACATTACCTTGTGCAATTTTGGCAAGTACCTTAGCAAGTATACCTTTAGAGTGATCCGTTTGAAAATAAATAGAGGCTTTGTTCGCTTGCTCTACTGCTGTTTTAGTGCCTGCAGGGCTTACTATTAAAAAACGAGTAATATTATTTTTTAAAGTATGAATATCTGGTTTGATAATATTTAAATCAAACATTTGAGCGGCAAGCTTACTTGCAATGGCTGCTGTATATTTGCTTTTATTTTGATGCACTATTTTTGCACTTAGCGCTGTATCCTCCGACTCTACTAATTTCCAATTATACTTTTCTAAATAATCTAAACATTGCAAGATAGCCATGGGATGACTATGCACTTCTTTGATATCTTCTAATTTTACGCCAGGATAAGTAAGTAAGTTTTGGCTAATAGATAAATACACTTCACCAATAACTTGCAACTTACTTTTTTGCAATAAATTATAATTAGGCAAAATACTTCCCGCAATTGAATTCTCTATAGCCATCACAGCACCATCCGACAATTTAGCATCTCCCCCTAATTGAACTACTTTTCTAAATGTATCACAAGTAATCACCTCTACATTTTTACCAAAAAAATGCCTAGCTGCCACCTGGTGGAAACTTCCTTCGTACCCTTGTATTGCTACTTTTTTATTCATTCTAATTAGTTCCTATTCTTTATACCTGTTTTACTTCCAGTCACTATGCCCTTATCCGCTTTTAAACAAAAATCCCGGCTGTTGGGCCGGGACTGTATATTTAGTTATTTTCTTTACGCTTTTACAAATACAACCCGGCTACTTTGATTAAAGTAGAAATAAAAGAAACAGTAAAACCAATTGTTAATATTTGCTTTCATCGGAGAACAAAGATAGGCTATTGTAGGCTATTAGTCAAAAATGTTTCCATTTTCAGGTCTAAAAACTAACAGATATTCGTTTTTAAGGGCTGTCGGTTCAAACAAAAAAAAGCCCCTGGTCGAAACCAAGGGCTCAGAAATATTGCTTGCCATTCTAAAAATTACCTTAATGGATAAAATAAGTTCTAGATGGAGCTCAATAATTTATTTTGCAGCAGCAGTAGTATCCATTGCAGCAGCAGCTGTGTCAACTGTAGTTGCAGCAGCAGTATCAACTGTAGTTGCAGCAGCAGTATCAGTTGTAGCTTCAGTTGAAGCACCACCACAAGCTGTTAATGCAGCGATAGCGAAGATTGCGATTACTTTTTTCATTTGGGTTTGTTTTTATTAATTAATTAATACTCTTAATACCCCCGATTAGAAAAGGTAACCCCCCTGCCCCTGAAAAAATTAAAAAAGACCCTATTTTGGGTTACTTTTGATCAAATTAAGTATTAATCTCTTGAAAGCTGAACTGAACGAACAAGCCCTATTAAAAGGACTCGCTAATAATGACTCCAAGGCGGTGGAAACCCTCTATAAAAGTCATTTTAGTTCCATTCAGCACTTTGTTCTAAACAACAATGGCTCTTTTGATGACGCAAGGGATGTATTTCAGGAAGCAATGATTACTTTATACGAAAAGGTGCAAACCGATTCATTTGTACTTTCCTGTCAAATCAAAACCTATCTTTTCTCTATTTGCAAGCACTTATGGTTAAAACGCTTGCATCAATTAGGAAAATATAGCGGCCCTTTAAGTAGCCAAGAAGAAACTGTTTCCATAGAACAAGACATGAGGGAGTTTGATAAGAAAGAAGCCTCTTTTGAAATAATGCATCGGGCCTTACATAGTTTAGGAGAACCTTGTAAAAGTTTATTAGAAGGTTATTATTTGAATAAAAAAGGAATGCAGGAATTGGCTGCAGATTTTGGATACACGAATGCAGACAATGCGAAGAATCAGAAATACAAATGTTTAATGCGTCTAAAGAAATTATTTTTTGCGCAGTATAATATAGGAGAATAAAAATAGAGCGAAGAGGTAATAATTATTGAAGAGAAAAGAGAAAAAAGAAAAATGGAAGACAAAGAATTATTAGAAACAATTGAAAACTACTTGACAGGCGCAATGTCTGCTGAAGAAAGGAATCAATTTGAGGCCCTTAGAAAAAGCACCCCTGAAATTGATCAGATGGTGGTGGAGCATAAATTATTCTTGGACCATATGCAGTCTTATGCGAATAGAAGCAGCTTTGCAAAACTAACTAGCCAGACATTTAATAAATTATTAGCCGCAGGCGAATGGATGACCGATGATACCATTAGCACTAAAACTAAAGTAATACAAATTTGGAATAAATATAAAAGAGTTACTGCCATTGCCGCTTCTGTGGCAGGCTTTATAGCATTAACTACTACCGTACTCGTGATGTCTTTGTCACCCAGCTTAAATGGTAATCAATTATTACAATTAAGCAACGATATTGAAGTCATAAAGAAAAAACAACAAGTACAAGGA
>CALPSK010000060.1 GCA_943326215.1 Sediminibacterium ginsengisoli
ATTTGCCAAAACATTTCATGGTTAAAATGACCACCTGCATTGTTTCTCATTTTCACCGAGTAGGAAGAAATAGTATTTAATAATTGCTTCAGACTTGTTTGTGTAGTATCTAATTTCTCAGCAATGGCTGCGTCTGCTAAATTTTTAGCATAAGTAGCTGCATGTTTTGTATAATGAATTTCCATAGTAGCAGCGTCGATATAAGGCTCTAATGCAGAGTAGTTATAAAGTAAAGGTTGCTGTATGTATTCACTTGCAGCGGTAAAGGTATTAGTTGAACTTATTTTTGCCATGAGGGGCATTGCAGCAAGGGCCATACCTGCTTTACCAGAAGTAGTGATAAACTGACGTCTGTTTTGAGTTGATTTTGACATGCTTTTATTTTTTAAAGTACTTCTGTAAAGTTACTTTAATTGGCTGTAAAAGTCGGTAGTAAAATTCCTGGTTAAATAGCTGCGAGTCACGCATCGCTTTATAAGTTAAGAATAGGCCAACAGGTATTAAAATAATGGAAGACATCCACATACCAGAGAATAAGTCCCATTGCCCCGTTTTAGCTAATTTTTCTCCAAAATTATTGAGTAAGAAAAATAGGACAAAGAAGATAATGGCTAAAACCAAGGGGGTACCTAGACCTCCTTTTCTAATAATGGAACCCAGTGGGGCGCCAATTAAAAAAAGTACAAAGCAGGCAAAGGATAATGTAAATTTTCGATGCCATTCTATTCCATGTAAAGTATTTGCTTTTGTATTATCCTTGTAAATATCTGAGATAGCGGTGAGGTTATATAGAAGAGAGGGAAACTGATTCTGAGACGTGATTTGAATACTACTTATCAAAGAATCGGGAATAATTTTATTAAAACTTTTTAAGGGTGTCCTCTTTTTCTTTGCGTTAAAAAGATGGCTACTGTCTTTGTAGTTCATGAACTTTAAATAGGAAGCCACATCGGCATTGGTTTTTTGAATAAAATAGGCATCGTTGTTTTGTAAAGAATCCATAGCCTTGCTAAGTTGCCTTACACTTAACATTTTCGGATCATAGAGTACATCACTGCTTTTATTCATCTGAAAACTTTTCAGGTCAAATATTTTTTTATACTCTTTGAAATAAAGCCTGGTAAATTCTGTATTGGTCGTACTGCGCGCTCCTCTTTCTTGATAGCGCCATCCATTATACATGATAAATTCTAAAAACTTTTTATTGGCAGAGACACGCATCACCCCCGACTCGGCCATGATTAAATTATCTTGAAGTCCAAATCTTTTTTCAAAGATGGTAATATTATGCATCACAGTATCATTCGATTCTTTCTTGCCTAACTTAATCACATAGCCATCTATTTTATCATAGAAGATACCTTCCTTTAAATCTATGGCAGGCTTGGCTATAATGATTTCATATTTCAAATTGGTAAGCTTCATCTGTGTTACCGGTATAATATTATTGGAAAATAAAAAAGCAATACCCGCTAAAAAAATAGTGAATAAAAATAAAGGACGCATAAAACGTATCAGTGGAATACCTGCGGCCTTAATAGCAATGAGTTCAAAGCTTTCTCCTAAATTTCCAAAGGTCATGATGGAAGAAAATAACAAGGCTAAGGGAAGGGCTGTGGTAAAAGTACTTACTGAAACTAGTCCTACTAATTGTAAAATGGTAAGCAGGTCTAAGCCTTTGCCTACTAAGTCGTCAATGTATAACCAAAAGAATTGCATGGTCAGCACAAAAGTTGAAATAGTGAGTGCTGCCAAAAAAGGGCCAATAAAGGCTTTAAGAATTAGTATGTCTAATTTCTTGAACAAAATGTGTGTGCTAACTACCTATACGATGAAAGAGTTCTTTGATCTGATATTCCCAAAGTCGGCTCTGGTCTTTGACTTCGTTTTTCTCAGCAAAATCTTTCACGATTAAAATAGTTTGATTTGAAATTTCTGTTTTTTCAATTCTAAATTCGAAGTATTCATTCTTCTCTCCATGTAACCATCTAAACCTTATAAATTTATCAGGCTCTTGGTCCACTAATTCTGCTTTCTCTGGTACACCTTTATTCCATGAAAAACTAAAAACGTTTTCCCATTCGTCTACTTTGTCTGCAAACCACTCTTGTAGTCCAGAGGCAGTGGATAAAAATTCAAATAAAATATTGGGTGAACATCTCACCGGAAATTCAAGTGTAAATAATTGTTTCTTACTCATATATAACTAGCTCCTCTTAAAAATTGATTCGTTTGATGCAATAATATTAAATAAAGGGTAGGTTCCAAGTTTTTTTTATTCTTTATTAGTTAACAAACTGTCAAGACATATTTAGCCTATTCTCTAAATTAGTATAAGTATATGAAATTCAACATCTTATATCATATTACAATACGCTGTAATTTCCCAATTTTAACGTATTTATACCTTTTGAATTCATGATGCATGACTCATTATGTTCACTTATCTTTGCCTCCCTTAATCTTGTAAGTATGTTTAATAGTTTGAGTGAAAAATTAGAATCTGCGTTTAAGCACCTCAAAGGGCAGGCGAGAATTAATGAATTGAATGTTGCCAATACCCTAAAAGATATCAGAAAGGCTTTATTGGACGCCGATGTCAATTTTAAAATAGCCAAAGAATTTACAGATAGTATTAAAGAAAAGGCCATTGGTGCCAAAGTAATTAATGCCATTAGCCCAGGACAATTGATGGTGAAAATTGTACAAGATGAATTAACGGCTTTAATGGGTAATGAAGCTTCCTTGATGGACCTATCCAAAAGCCCTACTATTATTTTAGTAGCGGGTTTACAAGGTTCTGGTAAAACTACTTTTTCAGGCAAGTTGGCGAACTATTTAAAGGCTCAAAAAAAATCGCCCTTATTAGTAGCTGCCGATATTTACCGTCCAGCAGCCATGGATCAACTCACCTTATTAGGAGAACAAATTGGGGTAGATGTTTTTGTAGAAAGAGAAAATAAAAATGCAGTCTCTATTGCACAAAATGCATTGGTCTATGCAAAAGCGAATAATAAAAATGTAATCATTATTGATACGGCGGGACGACTTGCAGTGGATGAAGTGATGATGAATGAAGTAGCCGCTATTAAAAATGAAATTCAACCACAAGAAATTTTATTCGTTGTAGACTCAATGACAGGGCAGGATGCAGTGAATACAGCCAAAGTTTTTAATGAGCGTTTAGATTTTACAGGAGTGGTATTAACCAAATTAGATGGCGATACCAGAGGAGGTGCGGCTTTATCTATTAAATACACAGTGAATAAACCTATTAAGTTTATGAGCAGTGGTGAAAAATTAGATACGCTTACTGTTTTTCATCCAGAGAGAATGGCCCAAAGAATTTTAGGCATGGGTGATATTACTTCCTTGGTTGAAAAAGCGCAATCACAATTTGATGAAGCAGAAGCTAAAAAATTAGAAAAGAGAATTAGAAAAAATCAATTTGACTTTGAAGATTTCTTAACGCAGATACAGCAGATTAAAAAAATGGGCAACCTAAAAGATTTAATGGGTATGATTCCAGGCATGGGCAAGAGTTTAAAAGATGTAGACATTAAAGACGATGCCTTTAAAGGAGTGGAAGCTATTATTCAATCGATGACCGTTTTGGAAAGAAGAAATCCGGATTTACTTTCAACAAGTCGCAAACAAAGAATTGCTAAAGGAGCTGGAAAGGATATTGGAGAAATCAATGCTTTTATGAAGCAGTTCGACCAAATGAAGCAGATGATGAAGCAGATGTCATCAGGGGCAATGGCAGGTAAAATGCCTGGTTTGAGACGCTAATTTTAACCTAAGTCATTGATAATCATATATTAATAGGTTTTAAACCCCTTTTTCCTTTGTTTATTGCCTGCTTTATATTATCTTTGCAGCCGGTTAACCCTATTTAATAACGCCTATAAATTTCTATTTAACATGGCAGTAAAAATGAGACTACAACGTCACGGTAGTAAAAAAAGGCCTTTCTACTTTATAGTAGTGGCTGACGGACGCGCACCAAGAGATGGTAAATTCATCCAAAAGATTGGTACTTACAACCCATTAACAGTTCCTGCAACCATCCAATTGGATCGTCAAAAGGCATTGGAGTGGTTAAACAAAGGTGCCCAACCTACAGACACCGTTCACAGAATTTTATCTTTCAAAGGAGTTCTTTATTTGAAACATTTACTTCGTGGAGTAAAATTAGGTTTGTTTGATGATGCAACCGCTATGGAGAAATTCCAAACATGGTATGCAGCACATGAAACAAAAATTGCAAGCACTACTGATACACATAAAAAAGCAGAAGCTGCTAAAAAAGTGTATGTACCTGTTGCTAAAAAAGTAGCAGAGCCAGTAGCTGAAGTAGCTGCACCAGTTGAAGAAGCTGCAATAGTAGCGGAAGCCTCTGCTGAAGCCTCAGTTGGAGATATCCCTGCTGCAGAATAATTTTAAAATTAATCTAGCTTTATAAAAGCCCCTGGTTCCTGTCAAACGGAATTGGGGGTTTTTTTTGAAAATGATTTTGTCGATAAATGAATTAAATTAGCAAATGAGTCAGTACATACATATAGGAAAAATTGTGGCACCGCATGGAATTACTGGTCATGTTATTATTGAGCATGCCTTAGGCAAGCCCATTCATTTTAAAGGTATTGATGCCATTTTTGTAGAAAAAAATGCAGCAAGCTTTATTCCCTATTTTATTCAAAGTGCATCTGCTAAAACAGATACCATTTCGCATTTGCAATTGGAAGGCATTAATAGTAGAGAAGCTACTGCGATGCTTTTAGGCAAAAAAGTTTGGTTACCTCAAGATGAATTTCAAAAATTAGTAGATAAACAATCTCCTTTGGCCTTACTAGGCTATACGGTAGTGGAAGCAGGAAAGTCACTGGGTGTTATTCAAGAAGTGATTGAACAACCGCATCAATTAATGGTGACTATATTATACCAAGGCCAAGAAGCCTATATTCCTTTGCATGAAGAAAGTTTAAAAGCAGTGAACCATAAGGCTAAAACTATTAGCGTTGAACTACCCGATGGTTTATTGGATTTATATACCTCGCCACCTACGGAACCCTCGGAAAAATAGGTAAAGAAGCCTTTATTTCTCTTTATTCCATTTATCCAACTGCTGTAAAGTAGCGGTTAAATCTTTAGGTAAAGGAGCTTCTAGATGAAGCTCTTTGTCTTTGTAGGTAAATTTTAGTGAATGCGCATGCAAGGCCTGTCTAGCAAGTAGGGGTCTTTCTTCTTCCTCCGCCTTACTTAATTTAAAATTTTTCTTTTTGATAGAAGATAATAATAGTTTTTCTCCATCACCATAGACATCATCGGCTACAATAGGATGTCCTATTTGTTTAGCATGCACACGTATTTGATGTGTTCTTCCAGTATGAATTTGAAAAGAAACCCATGCAAAGCGTTTGTAATTTTCTATAACTTGGTAAGTTGTTAAAGCAATTTTTCCTTTGGCATGTACTACCATGGTTCCTTTTTTGACAGGATGTTCCATAATGGGCTCATCAATACTTCCTTCAGCGGGCGGTCTTCCCAATACTAAGCCTAGGTATTTTTTTTCAATGCTTCTGCCTTCAAATAATTCGCTTAATAATTTATGGGCCTCTGCATTTTTTGCAAATACAATTAAACCACTAGTGTGTTGGTCTAAACGGTGTACGGTAAAAATTTCTCCGTATTTTTCTATTAATAAAGATTTTAAAGAAATATCCTTACCAAATCTATCGGGAATGCTTAATAAACCAGCGGGCTTATTAAGTACAATCATATCCTCATCTTCAAATAATATTGATAACATGTACTATTTATTTGGAAGATTTTCTAGTAAATGATTTATTTAAAAACTTAAGTAATCTTACTTCCTTCTCTGCTAAAAAACGCCATTTACCACGGTCCACATTTTTCTTGGTAAGGTTGGCAAACATCACTCTATCTAAATGTCTTACATCGTAGCCTAGATGTTCAAAAATACGACGCACAATACGATTGCGGCCGCTATGAATTTCAATACCAATTACATTTTTAGAAGTATTCGATAAATAACTTACTGCATCGGCTGCAATAAATCCATCTTCTA
>CALPSK010000061.1 GCA_943326215.1 Sediminibacterium ginsengisoli
TAAAAAAGGAAGAACTATTTTTTTAACCGTTAATCGTGTGATAGCACCGCAGGTAGACATGCCTAATTTAATTGGCTTTTCTTTAAAGAGTGCACAAACTTATTTAAAAGTATTAGGCTTAAGAATTGGCACCATTAATTTAGTAGCCGATAGAAATAAAAATGTAATTGTAGAACAGTTAGTAGGTAATACACCCATTGCACCAGGTACCAAAATTGTTTCAGGTACCTTAATTAATTTTACTGTGGGAGATGGGGGCGCTAGTATTGGTATGGAAGTGCCAGACTTAATTGGTTTAACGGTAGATATGGCTAAAATGAAATTAGCGAGTATGGGACTTCTTGTTGGAAATTTAATTTCAAACGGAGCTATACAAGACACAGCAACGGCCTTTGTAATTCAGCAAAACCCAGGCACTTATTCTTCTGAATTAGATTCCTTAGGAATGCCTGTTAAAAATGTAACCATACAAGGTGTAGCCATAGACTTAGTCATTGATAAAGTAGCTCCTGTTATTATAAAAAGAGACTCCTTAAAGTAAGGCAACTACTATTTTAAAACTAATTATTTAACTAATAACATTACTAGTAAATTTTAATAATAATAGATATATAAATAGACCCAATTCGATTGTATAAATTTTATAAATAATTCACTTTAAATATCATAAGATGCAAACTATTACAGTAGAAGCTTTAAAAGCTAAATTAGACGCAGGAGAAAAAATTAATTTAGTAGATGTACGTGAGCCACATGAGCACGAAGCATTTAATATTGGTGGAATACTACTTCCATTAGGACAAGTACAAAGTATACAATTAGACGATATCGAGGACATGAAAGAAGAGATCATTTACATTTATTGCAGAAGTGGCAATAGAAGTGGTCAAGCCTGTCTAATGTTAGAGCCTTATGGCTTTAAAAATGTAGTGAACGTGTCTGGTGGTATGTTAGACTGGCAGGCGAAGTTCCCTGGTTAATCCAAAAACAAATTACTAAAAAATAAAGGTCCTGAAAATTCAGGACCTTTTGCATGGGTTCTATTTAACCCATACTTTGAGGGAAGGAGCTATATCTACTTAAGATCAATCTTTAAACTAATCCAATAGTTTCTTCCAGCCATAGGGTAGTAATTATTAGATGTGGTAACGCTGCGATCATAGATATAACTATAAGTATATCCATTAGGCGCATATTCCACGTTTAATATATTATTAAAGTACAGCTGAAGTAACATGGTAAATTTTGTTTTATTCATAATGGTCCAATGTGCATTGATATCATTAATAAAATAAGAATCTAATATTCTATTCTTGTTTTCTGTATTGTCAAGAAATTGCTTAGAGGTATATCTTGTATTCCAGAAAAAGCTCAGCTTATCATTTGGTTTCCAATTAAAACTGCGGCTAGTGGTTAAGCTAGGTGATAAAGCAATATTGGTATTTTTATGCTGAATAGCTACTTGCGTGGACCTATCATAATCATCTATGTATTCAGTAAATTCTTTAATCTTATTCTGACTAAATGTGATATTATAACTGGTGCTATATTTTTTATTCAAAGCGTATTTCAATTGTAATTCTATTCCAGCTCTATAACTTTTTGGAACATTGGTTCTGGTATAGGCGCCCACATCGTTTATCTTACCTGTTAAGACCAATTGGTCTTTATAATCCATATAGTATACATTTGCATTTATTGAATACTTAGGTTTTTTAAACTCCAATCCTGTCTCCCAGTCTATTAATTGTTCTTTTCTTGGTTGCTGGGTAGCACTTGCTTCAAAATCGTCTCTATTGGGTTCTTTATTGGCGACTGCAACACTTGAGTAGTAAAAAATATTTTTTGCTTGATAGGTTAATCCCATTTTTGGGTTGAAGAAATCAAATTTTCTTTGAATGGTTAAGTTGGTATTTTTTGTAAAGCCATTCATTTGATGATTTACATTTCTATATTGTAAGTCTATAAAACTTTTAAATTGTTTTGTCAATTTTCTTTCCCATTTCACATAGGTATTCATTTCCTTTTTTAATGCGTCGTTATCGTAATATTTATAATTATCTGGCGCAAATATTTTATTTAAATAGGGTAGTGTGCCAAAATGTAGTCCATCATAAATACTCCAACCGCCACCAATCGTCAAATCATTTAAACTATCTACGTAAGAGAGCGCTGCAATCTGCCCATAAAAATTATTATCTAACCATCTTCTTCTCACTAAGTCAGCAGGTACATTTATTTTACCCGTAATATCAATATTGTAATCGGAAAAATTGACGCCTGCTTTATACTCTTCATAATAGCCTTTCCCTGTAGTTAAATAAACTGCAGTATTCCATTTCCAATGGCTATTCATATTCTTATTATAAAACAATTGGTAATGCGTTTGCGTATAATTATCTGTTTGATTCTCGTAGGGGGCATCTGCTTTTTCTGTTCCTGCTGGATTAAATGTTCTATTGGTAGCTAGTAATTCCTGAGGCACTCCATACCATGCTTGATAGGTTTTTTCTTTACCACTAAATACATTCAATCTCAAGGATGACTTTTCTCCCCAATAAGTGCTACTTAGATAAAAGCTTTTTAAGTCGGAATTGGCTCTGTCAATAAATCCATCACTTATAATGGAACTGACTCTTCCGTCAATAGTGAATTTATTATTGAGTAGTCCTGAGCCAAAAACAAGATTATTTTTAAAACTATTGAAAGACCCCGCCGTATTTTGCAAGGATAAATAGGCGGAAGGATTATAATCGTTGGTCATTAAATTCACACTAGCACCAAATGCCCCAGCACCATTAGTAGAAGTACCTACACCTCTTTGAATTTGTATACTATTCACACTTGAGCTAAAATCTGGAATGTTCACAAAAAAAGTACCCATACTCTCGGGGTCATTATATGGAATACCATTTAATGTAAAATTAATTCTTGTCGCATCCGTACCTCTAATACGAATGCCTGTATAACCCACACCAATACCAGCATCTGCATGCACCACCACCGAGGTGGTATTCTCCAATATAAAGGGGAGGTCTTGCCCAGCATTATTCAATCCAATTTGTGCTTTGCTAATATTTGTTTTCGCAAAAGGCGCTTGTTCACTTACTCTAATGGCTTTCACTTCTAAAGGGGGTAAGCTTCTAATGCTATCCGTATACTTATTAATACTGTCTGTATACTTACTAATACTCTCTTTTCTCTTTGGAATAGAGGTAGGCTTGGATTGAGCCATAGCATTGGCCACCATTAATAAAAAGGCAAATGTTCCCAATAACTTAGTCATTACTAAAGTTTACTTGTTTCAAAAAATTGATACTGGGAACAGGAATAATAGCTATGAGAAGTGCGCGTGTTGCGTTGACCTTCCCTTCGCAGGCATTACCCTGTTCAGGTTCAACGGGTTTTTTCTCAGCTTTTTACAGCACCCCGAGGACAACACAAAAATAGGCAGGAAAATGATACAAAGCGCTGTAACTTTATACAAATATTTACGTTTTAAGTAATAAACAATACAGATTATGAAAAACTTACTTTTTGCCATCCTCTTACTTGCAGGCTTTGCCTTGAATGCCCAGGAGAAAACCTCCATTGTGTATGATGAAAATGCACAGGTAAGAAAAGTGCCTAGTTTCACAGCCATTAGTGTGTCAAGCGCTATCGATTTGTATTTAACCCAGTCTAATAAAAATGAAGTGGCAGTAAGTGCAACGAATGATGAAATCAGAGATCATATTATTACAGAAGTAGTAGGGGGCACTTTAATTATACGATTAGGAGATAAAGGAACTTGGTTTAGTTGGAGAAAATGGGGCAATTATAAAACCAAGGCCTATGTAAGTATTAAAGATATAGATGCACTAACAGCCTCTGGAGCTAGCACAGTACATTTAATAAATACCATTGAGTCTCCTAAAATGAGAATTAAGTTATCAGGTGCTTCAGACTTCAAAGGAAATATAAAAGCAGGTGTTTTAATGTATCAGTTAACAGGTGCCTCTGATTACAAAGGTCAAATAACTGCGAATAGTATTGATATTGATGGAAGTGGCGCTTCTAGTATTGAATTAATAGGAAATGTAGATGATTTAGCAGTTGAAGTTTCGGGTGCTAGCGATGCCAAATTATATAACTTAACTGCAAAGGGTGCGATACTACGTGCCTCTGGTGCAAGTAATATTGGTGTGACTGTTACAGAAATATTAAGAGCCAATTCTAGTGGGGCTAGTGATATTAATTATAAAGGCAACCCCAATGTAAAAGAATCGAATACTTCAGGTGCATCAAGTATTAGACGTAGGAATTAATATCAGAAATTAAAAGCAGAAATAAACAGTAGCAAAAAACTGCATTAATATTTTAGTAAGTATACAACATTCTAAGTTTAAAAATATAGTAAAGTATAAAATACAGTAAGCATAAAAAAGGAAACCTTATAAGTTTCCTTTTTTTAATTCACTTACAGCAAAGTCGGCAGCTCTTGCAGTTAATGCCATATAAGTAAGTGATGGATTTTGACAGGCAGAAGAGGCCATGGCAGAACCATCTGTTATAAATACATTTTTAGCTTCATGCATTTGATTCCATTTATTTAATACCGATGTTTTAGGATCTTTACCCATACGAGCCGTGCCCATTTCATGTATACAAAAACCAGGCGCAGGCATATTGTCATAAGTGCCTACATTTTTAATACCAGCAGCTTCTAACATTTCAGCACCACTGTTTCTCATATCAATGCGCATCTTTTTTTCATTTTCTTTAAACTCGCAATCAATATTTAAAGCAGCTAGCCCCCATTTATCTTTTTTATTTTTATCCAGCGTTACTTTATTTTCATAATAGGGAAGATGTTCACCCCATGAGCCCCAACCAATGCTCCATTTACCAGGCTCCGTAACACTTTGTTTTAATTCTACACCAATCCCATTTTCATCACCTCTATTTCTTGACGCGCCTCCTTGATAACCAAATCCTCTTAAATAACCTGCAGAAGATCCTCCATCTAAATTTCTAAATCTTGGAATATAAATGCCGTTGGGTCTGCGACCATAAGTATATATATCTTGAAATCCATCATAGTCGCCATAAGCACCCACGCCATAATGATGATCCATTAAGTTATGGCCTACCTGTAAACTACTATTGCCAAAACCATTCGGAAATGCTTCTGAAACAGAACTCAATAAAATATGTGCAGTACCTAAAGTAGACGCGTTTAAGAAAACAATTTTTGCAAAGTATTCTTCTGTTAAATTAGTATTGGCATCTAATATGCGCACCCCTTTGGCGCGGCCTGTTTCTTTATCGTATAAAATTTCAGTGGTAATGGCGTCGGGTCTTAAAGTTAAATTACCCGTTGCAGCAGCTGCAGGTAGGGTAGCAGCGTTGGAACTAAAGTATCCACCAAAGGGACAACCTTGATGACATTTATTTCTAAATTGACAAGGGCCTCTGGTTCCAATTTTTGCTGTGTGATTAGCCGACCTTCCAATGATCATGGGCCTACCCATTTTTGTTTTAAGATTTAGGGCCACCATTTTTTCTACCACATTCATTTCCATCGGTGGTTGAAATTCACCATCAGGTAAATTAAAAACACCATCTCTATTGCCACTAATGCCTGCAAATTTTTCAACATAACTGTACCAAGGGGCAAGGTCGTTGTATCTAATTGGCCAATCGGTTCCATATCCATCTTTTGCATTGGCTTCAAAATCTAAATCACTTAAGCGGTAAGATTGTCTACCCCACATTAAAGAACGGCCTCCTACATGATTGCCTCTAATCCAATCAAAAGGTTTAGTAGCGACATAAGGGTTTTCTAGATCGTTTACGAAGAATTTTTTGGATACTTCATCGTAAGCATAACATTTACTTTGTATTGGAGAATTTTTTTTATCTTCTTGTGTAATTGAATTGCGATGTTCTAATTCCCAAGGTTCTTTTTCAGTGCCTTGATAGTCCTTGATATGTTCAACATTGCGTCCTCTTTCCAGCACTAATGTTTTTAAACCTTTTTCACATAGTTCTTTCGCGGCCCAACCTCCAGAAATTCCAGA
>CALPSK010000062.1 GCA_943326215.1 Sediminibacterium ginsengisoli
TCTGTAATTTTGCCATCTACTACTGTTGCAATAGTACATCCAATTACATCTACTGTTTTACCAGTAGCAGGTATACCAAAGAAAGGACCTGTATGCGTTCCTTTGAACTGCCAGTATTTTACTACTTTATTGCCTTTACCAAATATTTCTTTTATAATAAATTCTCTATTGCTGAAACCTGTAACATAGTTAGCATAGTATGCTTTTACACTATCCTTTCCTTTAATCTCAGGAACAGTATGTAAAACTACGTCAGCTGCATAGGCTGTATCTAAATAGTTTACATTGCCTTGGTTAACGACCACTTCCCATACATTGTCATAAAATTTTACATTGTCATTTTCTAATTGCTCTTTTTTTGCAGCTTCGTTGTTGTTTGCAGCTTCATTGTTACATGCAAAAAGCATAGTAGACATAAAAATAACCGATAATAATTTTTTCATTGGTTTAGTTTTTGTTTATTTATTTCTTAAAGATATGAATTTGTATTAAAATAAAAACAAATATATCTATTTTTTGAATTTCTAGGTCTCCCATTATCCTAGAATTAAACCCTTTATATAAAAGACGTTATTCTTTAGGTAAATAATACATTAAATGAATTAAATTTATCTTTATAAAGAAGGCAACTTATTAATGCCATTTTCAGCAAAAGCTTAATACCATTAGCCTAAAAAAATAAAACAATGAGAAGCGAGATACTTAATAACCTAGACAACCCTAAGCAACTTGAAAAATTATATAGAGATAATAAAGTAATTTTTAAAAAAGAGTTTAACCAAATTTACCCAGGACATACAGAGAATAAGGCCCTAGGCGTATGGTATGAAAGACTCAACTTTGAAAATGAGAAGCATGGTATAGGAACTAAAAACGAAATAGGAGTAGTAGTAGCTTTTGCTTTAATTGCTGGCCTCATAGGGCATATTCCCAATTTTACGAGCCTTGATCAAGAATATTTTTTTTCAAGAAATATTTCATTTGTTGTGTTTCCTGTGTTAAGCGCTTATTTTATATGGAAACAAAAATTAGCATTCACACAGTGGTTATTTCCTTTATTGGCTACCTTCATTGCAGCAATTTATATAAACCTACTTCCTAATAATTCTAGCAGCAGTACTATTACACTTTCATTTATTCATATGCCTATTTTTTTATGGGCCATTTTTGGATATTCATTTTTGGGTGAGCATGTAAAAAGCAGTCAAAGTAGAATTAGTTTTTTACGTTACAATGGCGACCTAGTAGTGATGTCGGGAATTTTATTATTATCCACTGTTTTATTTTCTGCTATAACTGTAAATTTATTTGATATAATAGGTATCAATATTGAAATTTTTTATTTTCAAAATATAATGATATGGGGTTTGGCCGCTATACCTATAGTTGCTACTTATTTAATTCAAACCAATGCGCAATTAATTAATAAGGTCTCTCCTATAATTGCTAAAATATTTACACCCCTGGTTTGTATTAATTTGTTTATTTATTTACTAGCCATGGTTTATACGAAAAAATATCCTTACCAAGACCGTAATTTACTTTTACTATTTAATGTATTATTAATGGGTGTGATGGCCTTAATTTTATTTTCTGTAGCGGAAGCGGCAAAAAACGCAAATAGTAAATTTAACTTAGTAATGTTATTTAGCTTATCGGTATTGACTATTATCATAAACGGTATAGCGCTTGCTGCCATTAGCTTTCGTTTAATAGAATATGGAATGTCTCCCAATAGAATTGCAGTGCTTGGAGGCAACCTATTAATATTTATTAATTTAGTGTTAGTGTCCTATAAATTATTTCTAGCAAGTTTTAAAAATGCAGGCATAGAAGAAATTGAAAGAAGTATTGCAAGCTACCTGCCTATATATGCTGTATGGACTGGTTTAGTAGCTTTTTTAATGCCACTTCTATTTCAATTTAAATAAGATTCATATTATATGAATATCAAAGTAGGCAACTTTATTAGTAAACTAAAAACTTGGAAGGCTGAAATGGAAGCCTTGAGGTCTATCTTACTTGAATTTCCACTTACTGAGGAAATAAAATGGGGCATCCCTTGTTATTGTTTAGAAAATAGTAATGTCATTATCATTCATGGGTTTAAAGAATACTGCGGTCTAAGCTTTTTCAAAGGGGTCTTATTAAAAGATGCAAAAGGTTTATTAGTGAAGCCGGGAGAAAATACACAAGGAGGAAGGCTTATAAAATTAAAGAGTGTTCAAGAAATTAATAAGTTGAGGGCCACTATCAAATCCTATATTAAAGAAGCTATAGAAATAGAAAAATTAGGTTTAAAAATAGAGCCCATGGAAAAGGAGCTTGTTTTACCTGAAGAATTACTGGCAATATTTAAAAAGAATGCGCCTTTCAAAAAAGCATTCAACGCATTAACACCCGGAAGACAAAGGGCTTATAATTTGTTTTTTACAGCTGCTAAGCAGTCTGCTACAAGAGAAACTAGAATAGAAAAGTACAAAAAACAAATTTTGGATGGCAAGGGCATAAATGACTGTACCTGCGGTTTGTCCCAAAAAATGCCCTACTGCGATGGCTCTCATAGACAGCTTAAGACTACCTAAAATTAACGACTCCGCTAACTTCAATTCGTTTACGGTTAATCTACGGCTACTGCCTTCTACAATTGCATATATTTTTATATAAGAATATAGTTCCAATTGCGTTAACATGACACAATTATTAATTACTTTTATAAGGTTATTAAGTTGCTATTGATTTACCTAAGAATTACAATTAACCATTATGAAAAAAATATTATTTTTCTTGCTTGCCCTTCCTGTATTTACTCAAGCTCAACAAAAATTTGAAGAACTAAGTTTAACAGAGGGTGTTAAAAAAATAAAAGTCAATAATCAAATAAGCTTAGCCTATTCAACAGAGTCGGGTGTAAAAATTATTATGAAAGATGGCCTACCCTTCAAGGACTTAAATAAGAATGGAAGCCTAGACGCTTATGAAGATTGGCGTTTAAATGTAAATGAAAGAGCTAAGGACTTAGCAGCCAAATTAACTATTGAAGAAATTGCAGGTTTAATGTTGTATAGTGGACATCAATCCATACCTATGGGAGCTATGGGAAGGATTAGTGCAACATATAACGGAAAGCCTTTCCCAGAAAGTGGAGCAAAGGCTTCAGATTTAAGCGACCAACAAATACGTTTTTTATCAAAAGATAATTTAAGGCATGTATTAATAACTTCTGTAGTAAACCCAATCGTATCTTCTACATGGAATAATAATGTTCAAAAATTAGTAGAGAAAATAGGTATGGGTATTCCCTCTAACAATAGTTCTGACCCAAGAAATGGTGCTAATAAAAATGCAGAGTATAATGCAGGTTCTGGTGGGACTATATCACAATGGCCTGAAGAGTTAGGCTTGGCCGCAACATTTGACCCTTCTATCACTAAAAATTTCGGTTCTATTGCCTCAAAAGAATATAGAGCCTTAGGTATTACAACTGCCTTGTCTCCACAAATTGATTTAGCAACAGAACCAAGATGGAATAGATTCGTGGGCACTTTTGGAGAAGATCCAAATTTAGCTACCGATATGGCACGCGCCTATGTTGATGGATTTCAAACATCGCCTACTTCCATTGAGAAATATAATGGATGGGGTAATTATAGTGTGAATGCTATGCTAAAACATTGGCCAGGTGGTGGACCCGAGGAAGCAGGACGTGATGGTCACTTTGCCTATGGAAAGTTTGCAGTGTATCCAGGAAATAATTTCCAAACCCATTTAAAAACATTTATAAATGGTGCATTTAAATTAGAAGGTAGTACTAAAAAGGCTGCAGCTGTGATGCCTTATTATACTATATCAGTTAATCAAGATATTAAAAATGGAGAAAGTGTGGGTAATGGTTATAGCAAATACATTATTACAGATTTATTAAGAAATAAATATAATTATGACGGAGTAGTTTGTACCGATTGGGGTATTACTGGCATTGAAGGCGCTAAACCCGATATATTCGCAGGTAAACCTTGGGGGGTTGAAAAATTAAATATTGCTGAGAGACATTATAAAGTATTAATGGCAGGAGTGGATCAATTTGGTGGCAACAACGATGCAAAACCAGTATTAGAAGCCTATCAAATAGGTGTGAAAGAATATGGGGAAGCCTTTATGCGTAAGCGTTTCGAGCAATCGGCTGTTCGTTTACTATTAAATATGTTTAGAGTAGGTTTGTTTGAGAACCCTTATTTGGATCCAAAAGAATCGGTTACCATTGTAGGTAAGCCCGAGTTTATGAAAGCAGGTTATGATGCTCAATTAAAATCGATTGTCTTAATTAAGAATCAAAATAAAACATTGCCAATTGCTAAAGGTAAAACTGTTTATATACCTAAAAGAACTACGCCCGCTAGTGTGAACTTTTTTGGACAAGCTACACCTGAAAAAATCGAGTACCCCATAAATGTAGATTTAGTTAAAAAATATTATACCGTAACAGAGGATCCTACAAAAGCAGATTTTGCGATTGTATTTATTAAGAGCCCTGTGAGTGGTGGTTATAGCAGAGCAGATAGAGAAGCAGGTGGCAATGGTTATGTGCCCATTAGCTTGCAATTAAAGGACTACAAAGCTGTTGATGCTAGAGAACATAGTATAGCTGCTGGAGACCCAGTAATAGATTCAACTATAAAGGACAGAACCTATATCAACAAAACATCAAAATCAAATTCATACCCCGACTTAAATACTATTGAGCAAACAAAGAAGGCTATGAATGGCAAGCCTGTTGTAATTTCTGTATCACTTACTAACCCCATGGTTTTTGGAGAGTTTGAAAAACAGGTAGATGCTATTATTGGTGAGTTTGGTGTGCAAGTGGAAGCACAAATGGATATTCTAACGGGTAAAGTTGAGCCGAGTGGACTACTTCCTATGCAAATGCCATTAAACATGTCAGTGGTAGAAAAACAAAAAGAAGATGTACCGCACGATATGGTTACCTATAAAGACAGTCAAGGTCATAGTTATGATTTTGGTTACGGATTAAATTGGAAAGGAGTTATCAAAGATGCAAGAACTATAAAATATGCAGTAAAAAAATAATGGAATTAGTCATTAGAAAAATAAATATTGACTATTTATCCCAATTACAAAAAATTGGAAAGGAAACTTTTACTGAAACTTTTACAGAGCATAATACTAAAGAGGATTTAGATAAATACTTGGAAGAAAGCTTTTCAAATGAAAAACTAAGTTCGGAATTAGATAACCCTTATTCCTCTTTTTATTTTGCAGCATTAGAGGATAATGTTGTGGGCTATTTAAAAATAAATTTTGGGGCTTCTCAAACAGAATTAAAAGACAATGAGGCGCTTGAAATTGAAAGAATATATGTACTGCAAGCATTTCATGGTAAAAAACTAGGTCAAGCACTTTACGAGAAGGCCATTTCTATAGCAAAAGAAATGAAGGTAAAATATGTATGGCTAGGCGTATGGGAACAAAACCATAGAGCGCTTCAGTTTTATAAGAAAAATGGTTTTGTTCCATTTGATACCCATATTTTCAAATTAGGCAATGACGAGCAAACAGATATTATGATGAAATTAGAATTGGCATAATATGCTAAAGAGAATACTAGCAGGCTTATTACTTATATTTTCATTCAATTTAAATAAGAGACAAAAAAATCCCAACAAAATAAATTGTTGGGATTTTTTGTGTCAAATATTACTTATTTCGTTTCCAAGTATTATTAGATGGGTTATAATCCGGTAATACTTTATCTGGATCATAACTTACCGATTCAATTTCTTCAGTACAAGGATAATTAAAGCTCCAAGCTACATTACGCTGCCAAATTTCTACAGGAAGTTTAATGCGATCTGTTTTACCACTTACAGTTTTTACTTCTAGTATTACTGGCATAGCCATTTTTTCAAGATTGTCTAAAGTAATAATTGCGCCTTTTGCAA
>CALPSK010000063.1 GCA_943326215.1 Sediminibacterium ginsengisoli
AAGGCTTCTGGCAAAATGTCCCAAAGTACCTTTTCCAAGGTAGTATCCTTCTGCTTTTTAAGTAAATCCACCTGTTCATACAAACCATCTCTACCCATAAAATCGCTGACAGGCAGGGCTTCTGCCTCGGCTTGAAGGGCTTCAATTTGGCTGTCTGACTCGGCTAAATAGGCTTTAATTCTAGCCTTAAACTCAGTGGTTTTAGCTCTTAATTCGTCGTTGGAAAGGCTTTTATAGCTATTGAAATGGCCATTAATAACAGCCACTAAATGGTCTATTTTTTTAACGTCCTTTTCGCTTTTCGAACCTCCAAATAGTTTACTTATAATTTGCAACATAATCCTGCTTGATAATTGTGTTATTTCCTATACTCAATAGGCGTGCCAAAGTTAAGTAATTGGGGTGAGTTTGAGGGTTTTAAGGGGGGTCCAATATAAAAAATAACATGAATGGCCTTAAAATTGAAAAATGGACGAAAAAATGATACCTTTGCTCGCCTTTGGAGCTCTAGTATTTAGAGGGGCTTCTACTTGAACATCTGAAACTAAAAAATGCTATGGCAGGTCAATTAAACGAAGTAAGAAATAGGATTAAAAGTACACAAAGTACTCAGCAGTTAACCAAGGCCATGAAAATGGTGAGTGCTGCTAAATTACGCCGTGCGCAAGACGCGATCACTCAAATGAGACCTTATACGCGTAAGTTGCAAGAAATGTTAAGCAATATTATTGGAAGCTTGGATGGCGATATGAATTTAGCTTTAGCTGAAACGCGTCCGGTGAACAATGTTTTATTTATAGTCATTACTTCTGACAGAGGTTTATGCGGTGGATACAATGCCAACTTAGTAAAATTAGCAAAGACTACCATTGCTGAAAAATACGCGAATAAAAATATCACTATCTGGAATATTGGAAAAAAAGGATACGAGAGTTTAACAAAGACGGGTTATAAAACCAATGCCGATTTCAAAGATATTTTCTTGAATTTAAAATTTGAAAATGTACAAACTGCAGCGAAAGCGGCAATGACTGCATTTGCGAATAAAGAATTTGATGCGATAGAAATTATTTACAGTGAGTTTAAAAATGCTGCCACTCAATTACCTACAGCAGAACCTTTCTTACCTATTCCTACTTTAGCTAAAAAAGCAAATGCTAAAAAAACAGATTTTATTTTTGAACCACAGAAAGAAGTATTGGTAGCAGAGTTAATGCCAAAAATTTTAAACACGCAATTGTTTAAAGCAGTACTAGACGCGAATGCAAGTGAGCATGGTGCGAGAATGACTGCGATGGATAAGGCAAGTGAAAACGCGAACGAATTATTAAAATCATTGAAATTATCATATAACCGTGCACGTCAAGCAGCTATTACAACCGAATTAACGGAGATTGTAAGTGGTGCAGCAGCATTAAACGGTTAAGACCCAACCACTATGGAAATTAGTCAAATTATACCTCATATTGAAGCGCTTATTTTTGCAAGTGAAAAAGCATTGAATGCGAATGATATTACCGAACTTATTAATAATGCTTTTGGGTTTTTAGAAGAGCGTATTAGTTTAGACCAAGTAGAAAGTGCACTAGAAGGTATTCAAGAAAAGTATAGCACAGAATTTTATCCGTTTGAATTAAAACAAAGCGGCGGTGGCTGGCAGTTTTTAACCAAGCCCGATTTTCATAAAACTATTGCTCAATTAAATGGAGATAAATTTTTAAAGCGCCTTTCCAATGCTGCTTTAGAATCTTTAGCTATTATAGCTTACAAGCAACCTATAACTAAAGGAGAAGTGGAAGCCATTAGAGGCGTGAACAGCGATTACTCTATTCAAAAATTATTAGAGAAGGAATTAATTACCATTAGTGGTCGTAACGAACATTTACCAGGTAAGCCTTTAGTATATTCTACCTCTAAAAACTTCATGGATTACTTCGGCATTAATTCAACCGATGATTTACCAAAAATTAGAGAGGTTTTAGCGGATCAATTGGTAGAAGCCACTGTTATCAAGCCTGAAGACTTCACAGACAACAGTGTTTTAGAACAAACCGAAGAGGAAGAAACACCGAACTTGCCTGAAGAAACAGAATAGCCTTAACATTCTTCTATTTTTTTCAAAATTATAGTCTTGATATAATGACAGAACCTAGTTCTAATTGTATCTTCGTGTTATGAATTCAAGTTTGACTTACGAAGAGCTTAATAAAGCTGCCGCTACCTTTGGCACACCTTTGTATGTGTACCATGGTGAAAAAATTGAAGGCCAATATCAAAACTTATTGACTCATTTTTCAAGTAAGTCTACTCGATTTTTTTATGCTTGCAAATCACTGACTAATATTCATATTTTAAACCTTGTTAAAAATACAGGTTGCAATATTGACTGCAGTTCTATTAATGAAGTTAAATTAGCCATGCATGTTGGATTCGATGTTGAAAATATTTTATATACCAGTAATAGTGTTGCCTTCGAAGAAATAAAAGAAGCCGTAAGCCTAGGCGTGCATGTAAATATTGATAGCCTTTCTAACTTAGAAAAATTTGGCGCTGCCTTCGGCGGAAGATATCCAGTAGGTATTAGAATTAGACCCGATATTATGGCAGGAGGAAATTTAAAAATTTCTACAGGGCATGATAAAAGTAAGTTTGGTATTCCTTTTACAGAAAAGGAGGCTCTCAAAAATATTCAAAATAAGTATGGCATTAAAATTTCTGCCTTACATATACATACAGGTAGTGAAATTAAAGATGTAGCTGTGTTTTTACAATCGGCCAAAGTGTTTGAAGCATTATTACCCGATTTTCCTACAGTGAATATATTAGATTTTGGAGGTGGCTTTAAAGTACCTTATATGCCAGAAGAAAAAGGAACAGATATTGCACTACTGGGTGCGGAGGTGAATAAAATTATGGAGAAGCTGTCCGCTACAATGGGTCGTAATTTAACTGCTTGGTTTGAACCAGGAAAATATTTAGTGAGTGAGTCGGGCTATTTTATTACACAGGTAAATGTTTTAAAAAAATCGGGCGATATTGAATTTGCAGGCATTAATAGTGGCTTAAACCATTTAATAAGACCTATGTTCTATGATGCTTACCATCATATTGTAAATATATCTTCCCCTAATAAAGAAGAAAAAAAATATGCAGTGGTAGGTAATATATGCGAGACCGACACTTTTGCCTGGGACCGCCCTATTGCAAGTATTGAAGAAGGTGACTACTTAGTGTTTTTTAATGCAGGGGCATACGGTTATGAAATGTCTAGTAATTATAATGCTAGATACAAGCCTGCACAGGTTTTATATAAAAATGGGATAGCCAATTTAATAAGTAGGGCCGATACTTTCGAGGACTTACTTAATTTACAAATTCCTTTAAGCTAATTATTATGATTGAAATACAAAATATTAGCAAAAAATTTGGAGATAAGGTTGTCATTGATGATATCAGTGCTCAATTTAAAACTGGTATATGCAATTTAATTATAGGCAGTAGCGGAAGTGGTAAAACGGTTCTAGTAAAATGTATTGTCGATTTACTAAAAGCAGATAAAGGTGAAATAATATTCGATAATACCCATTTGTCTTCAATGGATAAAGAAGAAAGAAAAGATTTAAGACAGAACCTGGGTATGCTCTTTCAAGGCAATGCTTTATTTGATTCTTTAACGGTGGAAGACAATGTAAAATTTCCATTAGATATGTTTTCTAACTTATCTATTGAAGAGAAAAAAATAAAAGTAAACGAAATTTTAGCCCGGGTAAAATTAGAGGGTGTAAATAATAAATTTCCTGCTGAATTAAGTGGGGGTATGAAAAAAAGAGTAGGATTAGCGCGTGCCTTGGTGATGAAGCCTAAGTATTTATTTTGCGATGAACCTAATTCAGGCCTAGACCCTCAAACCTCCATGGTCATTGATAAATTAATACATGAACTTACGGTTGAATTTAATATCACCACCATTGTAGTTACCCATGATATGAATAGTGTTATGGAAATAGGGAATCATATCATTTATTTACACCAAGGCAAGAAAGAATGGGAAGGCTCTAATAAAGATATTATTTACAGCCAGAATAAACTACTTAATGATTTTATTTTCGCTTCTGATTTTTTACAAGATGCCAAGGCCATGCGCATGCAATCCAACCCCTCTAAATAATTTAATCAAGACAATTCATTAAAATTCCAAAATAAACAAACTTTAAACTCATAGTATGAAATACATTTTTGCAACCCTATTTAGTTTTTTACTTATTAGTCAATTGGAGGCTCAAGTAAACGGTGATCCAGGCGCTCCCTATTTAAAGAATAATAAGATACCCCCCTTCTCTATTACTTCAGTGAATGGTAAGGAAATTACGAATAAGCAAATGCCTACTTATCCTTTCACTTGCATTATTATTTTTAGCCCAGACTGTCCTCATTGTGAAAAAGAGGCAGGCGATATCAATAAGTATGCAGATAAGTTCAAAAACGTACTCTTTATTTGGGATAGCTACCGCGATATGGAATCTATTAAGAAATTTGCTGCCAAGTACAATTTGGTAGATAAGCCCAATGTAATTATTGGCCGTGACCCTAATTTTACCCTGCCTACTTTTTTCCGTCCAAGAATGACCCCCTTTATGGCACTATACAAAAAAGGGGTATTGTTAAAAGTATATGAAGAAGGGGCAGATGTTTTCGAATTGATTAAAATAATAGAAGGTAAATAACTAACTTTGTCCCGTAAAAATTAAAACACATAAATAAAAATTACATTATATGAAAGTTACCGTAGTAGGTGCAGGAGCAGTAGGTGCAACATGCGCAGACAATATTGCTCGCAAAGAATTAGCCCAAGAATTAGTCTTATTAGATATTAAAGAAGGATTTGCAGAAGGTAAAGCACAGGATATGATGCAGACCGCTGCTTTATTAGGATTTGATACTAAAATTAGTGGTAGCACCAACGACTACAGCAAAACAGCGAATTCTGATGTAGTAGTTATTACTTCTGGTTTACCTCGTAAGCCAGGTATGACACGTGAAGAATTAATTGGCACGAATGCAGGTATCGTAAAAGGTGTTTGTGAGAATATATTAAAGCATTCACCAAATGCTATTATTATAGTTATTAGTAACCCAATGGATACGATGACTTACTTAGCATTGCAGTCTACTGGTTTACCTAAGAATAGAATTATTGGAATGGGTGGTACTTTAGATAGTGCTCGTTTCAAATATCAATTAAGCACTACTTTAGATTGCAGCCCTGCTGATTTAAACGCCATTGTAGTAGGTGGACACGGTGATACGACTATGATTCCATTAATTAAGCATGCTACTTGGAATAGTATTCCGGTTACTAAATTTTTAGATGCAGCAGCACAAGAAAAAATAGTAAATGATACCATGGTAGGTGGCGCCACCCTTACTAAATTATTAGGTACTTCTGCATGGTATGCACCAGGTGCAGCAGGTGCTGCTCTTGTTGAAAGTATTGTAAGAGATGAGAAAAAATTATTTACTTGTTGCGTAAGCTTGAATGGCGAATATGGACAAAAAGATATTTGTTTAGGTGTTCCTGTAGTGATTGGCAAGAATGGTTGGGAGAAAATTGTTGCCATGGATTTATCTGCAGATGAGCAAGCTGCCTTTAACAAAAGCGCAGACGCTGTTAGAAGTATGAACGATGTTTTAAAAACATTATAATCGTTTCAGAACAAGTACGCTTAATAATTATATCAAAATTATTAAGCGTAATAAACTTAATGAGTTAATATTCAAAAGCCTTCTACTTCAATGTAGGAGGCTTTTTTATTTTTATGAACTTTAGAAAAATTTATTAATTAAATAGTGTATCTAATTAATTATATAGTAAGCTATAAAGTAGATTAAGAGACTTTATAATACTCATTTGCCTTAGCGGCAATGGTATTCATATTTTGTAGTCGCATACAAGCAAA
>CALPSK010000064.1 GCA_943326215.1 Sediminibacterium ginsengisoli
AATCGTCCATGGTAAATAAAGGCGCTATACCTGGTTCCCAATAAATACCATTCATAAGTATATGGGTATGCTTCAAATAATTTGTAAATAAACAATGGTAGTTTTCAGGATGCGCATGAAAATCATTTCTTTCGTATGTATTAGTGGTCTTATGTCTGTATAAATCTCCTCCCTTTAAATGCACATATACAGGGTATGCATATGCTCTACTAGTATATTCATCTGGTTCTACTTCTTGCACATCCATTAAGTTCATAATTTCTAAAATACCATGGGCCACTCTTCCAGAACCTGTAATGGCAATTTTAATATTAGGTAGTTTTAAACCAAAATAAGTATGCACAAGCTCCATGTAATCTTTCACTTCCTTAACTCTACTTAATTTAAATTCTTTGGTTCTATTCCCATAAGCCATAATACCATTATGCGCTCCCACTATACCTGCAAAAAATCCAAAACCAATCAATCTTTGTCCGTCTTCATGTTCTAAACACTCATAGTCTATGAGTGTTATATTTTTATCCATCATAACATGAAACAATGCTTTATTAAAAGTTTGCGCTTTTTTGGTATGAGAGAAGAATAAATATTTTTTATTCGGTATGAGTTGGTCTTTAGGCACTTCTTTAATGCCAAATAATAAATCTGCTGAACTTATATCATCCACTACTTTAATACCTTCTTTTTGGTATTCTCTGTCCTTAAAACATCTATTAGGGGAAGATTCAACAATAATATCCCATTCAGGGAATTGATCTAACAAATACCTACACTGCTTGGGGCTAAGGGCTACCCGATTGTCACTAGGAACTTTTCCTTCTTTAATAAGCCCAATAACTGGCATTTTGGTAATTTCACACAATATACAAAATATAAAAATGAACTATTTCGAATTGTTTCACCTTCCTATTGGTTTTCAAGTAGATACAAAGCAACTGCGTGCTGCTTTTATGGAAATTCAGCGTGCATCACATCCCGATAAGTTTACCCAGGCCAACGAATTTGAACAAGAAGAAGCCTTAGAAAAATCGGCCATTGCTAATAAAGCATTCACTTTATTACAAAATCCAGCAGCTATTCTTCCCTATGTACTAGAAATAAAAGGTTATTTAGAGAAGGAGGAGAAATATGCATTAAGCCCAGACTTCTTAATGGAGATGATGGAACTCAATGAAGCTTGGATGGACGCAGATGATGAAGCCGCAAAACAAGATGTACTTTCTAAAGTAAAAAATATAGATAATGAAATTTTCAGCCCTATTAAAACGTATTTGGAAACTAGTTCGGTCGATACTATTTCCCAAGAAGGAATGCTGCAAATAAAGGAGTATTACTACAAGAAAAAATACCTAGATCGTATTTTGGCAGATTTTCGTTAATAGCGTAATATTGCAGCCCTGCCCAGATGGCGGAATTGGTAGACGCACTAGACTCAAAATCTAGCGTTCGCAAGGATGTGCAGGTTCGATTCCTGTTCTGGGCACAAACCCTGTCACGATTTTCGGGACAGGGTTTTTTAATGCGAAAGCGTTGCGAGCTTGCTCGTAAAAGCTTGAGCGTTAAAAACCCCAACGATATCGCAAAGCGATATTGTTGAAAGGGTTTGGGTACGCCCTCCTTTGGAAGTCGGCGAATGAAATGAAGCCGACAATCCTAGAGGGTTTGGGTACGCCCTCCTTTAAGGAAGACGTTTTGAACGCAGTGAAAAACGGCAGTCCTGTGTATTAAAAACACAGGATATATGATAATATTATGACAATTTTTCATATATTTCAATATCAAAAAAAGGCATTTTAGTTGCTTTTTATCTATATGTTACACCCGCAACATGAATAAATTCAAAATTGCCATTTTTTCAATTTTAGGTATTAGTCTATTCTATTTCACTAGTATACTGTTCAATTATAAAATAGAACAAAGAAACAGTGTTTCAAAAAATAGTAAGGGTACTGATAATATTATTCAGCAAAACACAAATGGAGTTACAAATAATGCGCCTAGAGCATTTTTAACTGAAGCAAAACCCGAAAATGTTTTCAAAAAAGAAAAGCAAGAAAAACAACTTAGAGAAAGGGATGAAAATGAACAAATAGAAAAAGATGAAACTAAAGATTCTCCAGAGAAAGCTGTTGAACAGGATTTTGAAAGAACCAAGGATCCATCATTAAATCGACCAACACCCGAGGTATTACCCGGAGTTATTTTAAACGGAGCTATCCAATCTTTTTCAGGTGCTCTAATGGGATTGCCAGGTGCTGGTGCAAATACTTCATGGATTCAACGTGGTCCATTTGATGTTGGAGGCAGGACAAGGGCATTGGCATGGGATCCAAATGATGTTAATAGAAAAAAAGTTTGGGCAGGTGGCGTATCTGGAGGATTATGGTATAATAATGATATTACCAATGCAGCATCTAACTGGGTTAATGTAGGTGATGTTTGGGCAAATTTAGCAATAACTAAAATTATATTTGATCCAAATAATGCACAAAATATTTACGTTTCAACAGGAGAAGGTTATCAAGTTGGAGCTACAAGGGGTGCAGGTATTTGGAAATCAACTGATGGAGGAAATACCTGGTTGCAATTAAGTTCAACAACAGGAATGACTTATATTAATGATTTAATAGTTAGAGATGAAGCAGGAACAAGTGTTATTTATGCTGCTGTTGATGGAAATTATATTTTTAGTACTTGGTCAATGTATCTAAATGCAGGATTATTTCGATCAACTGATGGAGGTGCAAACTGGTCCCAAGTTATGTTAACAAATATAAATCCTCCTGGAACAGGCGCTCCATATACGCCAAGTTCGATTTCAATAGCGCAAGATAATAGACTTTGGGTTGGTACAAAATCGACAGATAGGTATATAGGAGATGATAAAGGTGGTGGTAAAATTTTATATTCAGATAATGGTACAAGTTGGACAATTGCAAAATCTGTTGATGTGACAAACGGAAGAGGCAGAGTTACGGTTGCTACTGCTCCTAGTGATGCAAATTATATATATGCTTTTGTCGAAAAAAATACCACTGGTGGTGTTTCAACAATTTCATTAATTAAATCTATTGACAAAGGTGCTACATGGTCTGATATGGCATTACCTGATGATGTTGACGATGGAATTAGTGCTGCCGATTTTTCAAGAGGTCAGGCTTGGTATGACCAAGTTTTAAAAGTAGACCCAAATGTTCCACAAACTGTTTATATAGGGGCAATTGATTTATTTAAAAGTACGGACGCTGGTGCTAATTGGACTCAAATAAGTAAATGGTCAGATAATCCAGGTATGGGTTCCATTGCTCGTTTATCATATGTACATGCCGATCAACATGCAATGGAATTTAAACCAGGGTCATCCAGCATAGGTATTTTTGGAAATGACGGGGGTGTATTTTATAGTAATGATTTAACCAATGCTAGTACTAGTAGTGTTATCAATGCTAGAAATGCAAATTATAATGTCACACAGTTTTATGCTGCAGCTATCCATCCTAATGCTAATACAAACTACTATTTAGCTGGATCGCAAGATAACGGAACACAACAATTTAATGCAGCAGGACTTAGCATCACTAATGAAGTAACTGGTGGTGACGGCGCCTTTTGTTTTATTGATCAAACAAACCCGAATTATCAAATAACCTCCTATGTATATAATAATTTATATAGGTCAACTAATGGAGGTAATAATTTCTCTAAGATTTTGAGTGAAAATACAGGTTCCTTTATTAATCCAGCTACTTATGATAATAATTTACACATTTATTATTCCTATAAAAATAATGATGGCACAAATGGAGTCATAAAAAGAATAACAGGCATCAATGCTACAACTTCAGTTTCTGATGTTGCAATTACAGGATTAAATACGAATATCACTGCTTTTAAAGTTTCACCTCACACAACTTCATCAACAACGCTTTTCATTGGTACATCAAATAGTAAATTAATTAAAGTAACCAATGCCGATGGCACACCTACTTCAACTAATGTAAACACAACTGGATTTCCTGCAAGTGCTTCAATTTCTAGTATAGACATTGGCGCTACCGAAAATGAATTATTAGTTACCTTTTTCAATTATGGTGTGAATAAAATTTGGTACACATCAGATGGAGGAACTACTTGGTCAAACAAAATGGGTAATTTCCCAAATATTCCAGCAAGATGGGGGATGTTTAATCCTAGTAATAGAGCTAATGATGTTTTACTTGCTACTGAACTAGGAATTTACGGCACAACAAACTTTAGTAATGCAAACCCTACTTGGACACAACTAAACAATGGATTTACAAATGTTAGAACAGATATGTTACAATATCGTGCTTCAGATAAACAAGTAATTGCTGCAACACATGGTAGAGGTTTATATTCTTCCAATGGCTTTGCTATAACACCTTCGATAACTTCTTTCACACCAACAACTGCATCAACCGGAACTTCAGTAACTATTACTGGAACTGATTTTGATGCAATTACAGGTGTAAGTTTTGGTGGAGTTGCAGCTGCATCCTACACAGTTACATCTTCAACCTCTATATCTGCTGTAGTTGCAGTAGGTGCATCAGGTGATATTGCAGTTACGAATTCAGCTGGTACAGGATCATTAGCTGGCTTTACCTACTGTGCTTCAGCAAATGCTAGTTTAACCTCTGGTGTCAACTCAAACAATCAAACAGTTTGCAATAATATTCCAATCGCAAATATCACATACAGTACTTCCGGCACAAATGGTGTTAGTATAACTGGATTACCTGGTGGTGTATCTGGAGCTTGGTCTGCAAATGTGATTACTATTAGTGGCACGCCTACTCCAACATCGGGTAATTTTACTTATACTATTACCCTTACTGGAGACTGTGGAACAATTACAAGAACGGGTACGATAACAATTCAACCTACTAACACATTAACATTAAGTTCAGGAGCAGGAACAAATTCCAAGACAGTATGTATTGGTTCAGCTATCGTTTCAACAACTTATACCACAACAGGCGCTACCAATGCAACAGTTACTGGATTACCAACTGGAATTACAAGTTCATGGTCAGCTAATGTATTAACAATTAGTGGCACCCCAACGGTTGCTGGTAATTACACCTATACTGTAACAACAGTTGGCGGATGTGGTGTGATAACAGCAACAGGAAATTTTGTTGTAAACCAAAATGCAATTGCTTTAAGTTCAGCAACAGGAACTGATGTTCAAACTATTTGTACAGGAACTTCGATAGCTAGTATTACTTATACAACTACAGGTGCAACAAATGCAACATTTAATGGACTACCTGGTGGATTAAGTGCTTCATGGTCTGCTAATACTATTACCATTAGCGGAACGCCTACTCCAACATCGGGTACTTTCAATTATACCATAACACTTACGGGTGGTTGTGGAACCGTTACAAAAACGGGAACTATTATTATTAGCTTCCCAAACACTATAACATTAGGATCAGCTGTTGGTACAAATTCTCAAACAATATGTATCAACACATCCAGTACACCAATAATCTACAACACTACTGATGCAACCGGTGCAACAGTAACTGGCTTACCAGCTGGATTAAGTGGCCTATGGTCAAATAATGTATACACAATCAACGGGATTCCTACAGCGTCAGGAACCTATTCCTATACAGTTACTACAACAGGTGGTTGTGGTGTGGCGTCTACAACAGGTAAATATGCAGTTACTCCTGCCAATACATTTACTTTAACTTCTGCAGCAGGCACAAACAATCAACCCGTTTGTATAAATAACGCTATATCAAATATTACATACGCAACAACAGGTGCTACTAATGTTACCGTAACAGGATTGCCTACTGGTGTTACAAGTTCATGGGCTGCAAATATTTTAACCATTAGTGGTACACCCACTGCAACTGGCACGTTCAATTATACAATGACAACCATTG
>CALPSK010000065.1 GCA_943326215.1 Sediminibacterium ginsengisoli
AAAGTATGCTAAAGCTGGGCCGTGCTCAAGGAGTAGCCATCGCAGCAGCTATGCATTTTAAAATTCCTGTGGCAGAATACGCCCCTAAAAAAGTAAAGCAATCCATTACGGGTAATGGCAATGCCGACAAAGAAATGATCTGGAAAATGCTTGAGCGTATTTTATCTATTAAAAAACAACCTAAATACTATGATGCCACCGATGCCTTAGGCGTTGCGCTCTGTCATCATTATCAAATTACTGGCTTACAACTTCCTATTCCGAAACTGGTGAAAGGGAAAAAAGCTTCCAAAAAATCAAATAGTTGGGACGCGTTTATTACAAAAAATCCCGGTAGGGTAAAAAGCAAATAGCTAAATTTTTTAGAAGAAGCTTAGTAGGCAAAAAATACTAACTCATTAAAGTTTACTTACAATAGATGCCTGTATGGCAGCAAACTCTTCTTTTGTTAAAGAAAGTTTAGGCTGAGAGAATTCCATATCAGCTGCTGTATTAATGGGTATTAAATGCAAATGTGCATGGGGCACTTCTAAGCCTACCGTAACCATACCTACTCTATTACAAGCAAAACTTTTTTCAATAGCAGCCGCAATGGGCTTGGCAAATACTAGCAACTCACTTAAATAAGTATCAGGTACATCAAATATTTTATCTACCTCTATTTTAGGCACAATTAAAGTATGTCCTTTTTGTAAAGGGAAAATATCTAAAAATGCATAAAACTTTTCAGACTCCGCAATTGTATAAGAAGGAATATCGCCATTGATGATTTTTGAAAAAAGAGTCATGGCTTATGTTTATCTAAGAAAATAATTAGAAGATAATTAGACTGTAATATTATCTACTGTAAATTTCATCACCCCATTAGGCGCTTGAATTTCTGCTAGCTCTCCTACTTTTTTTCCAATTAAGCCTTTACCAATAGGTGAAGATGCAGAAATTTTTCCCGCTTTTAAATCGGCTTCTTTTTCTCCTACCAATTGATAAGTCATTGTTTTTTTAGTCGCCTGGTTGGTAATAGTAACCTTGGTAAGTATGGTTACCTTACTTGTATCAATGGTACTAGTGTCCACAATTTTAGCATTAGAAATGGTTGCTTCTAATTGCTTAATTTTTGCTTCTAGCATGCCTTGTGCTTCTTTAGCAGAATCGTATTCAGCATTCTCTTTTAAGTCTCCTTTTTCTCTTGCTTCAGCGATAGCTCTTGAAGCAGCCGGACGCTCAACCGACTTCATCTTTTGTAATTGCTCACGCATTTTATCAAAAGTATCTTGGGTCACATATACGGTAGTTTCGCTCATATCCTTAGTTTAGTTATAAAAAAAATACAACGCCACATAAGTGAGGCGTTGCATGGTACAAAGATATAAAATATTGCTTAAATGATGCCTAATTTTTCCAATACCAACTTAGACATTTTATAATAGGCCTCGTGGCTATAGCCTGCAATATGAGGCGTTATGATACAATTAGGGTGCATCATAAGTGCTTCTAAAACAGCCATTTCTTGGCCTGTATATAGCTCAATGGGCTCTTTTTCTAGTACATCCAGGCCCACCCCCCTAATTTGCTGATTTTGTATGGCCGCTAATACGGCAGCCGTTTCAGTAACCGACCCTCTACAGGTACTTATAAAATAGGGCTTCTTTTTTAGACTGTTAAAAAAAGCAGTATTGGCATAATGATGGGTTAAACTAGTTAGAGGTAAATGCAAACTAATGACATCCGCTTTTTCTTGAATCATTTCAAGTGTTGCCGCTTTTATTTGCGCTGTCTCAAATCCAGTTTTATAAATATCATGCGCTAAAATATTTACATCAAAGCCAGACAAAACTTTTGCAAAAGCAGATCCTGTATTACCTAGTCCAATAATACCTACGGTCTTTCCAGTAAGTTCATCTGCCCTATTGGCATCACGTATCCACTTACCTTCACGCACTTCTTTATAAGCACTATGTATTCGGTTCATTAAACTTAATAGTAAACCTAGGGTATGTTCCCCCACGGTGGTTCTATTGCCTTCAGGACTACTTACACATAAAATATTTTTACTAGCCGCAAATTCGGTATCAATTAATTCCATGCCACTTCCAATGCGGCCAATCCATTTTAGTTGATGGGCTTTTGATAAAATAGCAGCATCTATTTTTAAACGCGTAGTTACAATTAAACCAGTCGCAGTATCGATACAATCCATTAAGGCTTCATAGCTAATAGCAGGTTCGTATTGAAGGGTAAATCCTTTTTCTTTTAAAGTATCTATTAAAAAAGGATGCACGGGTGCTGTTATAATTATATTCAAGGACATCTATTCAATATGCATTTTAAAGGTTAAGGCCGCATAGTCATCATAGGTAAGATTCTCCGCTCTTTTGGTAAAAAGAGGATCCTGCAATTGCGCTGCACTAAAATAAGGCTTTAATGGATTTCTTAACATTTTTCTTCTTTGACCAAAAGCCATTTTTACTATATGGAAAAATAATTTTTCAGAAACAAATTTCGGAAAATTATCTTTTCGAGTTAATTTAATCACCCCACTCATTACCTTAGGGGGTGGTGTAAAAGCAGTCGGTGGCACATCAAATAAATAAGTCACATCATAGAAAGCCTGTGTTAAAACACTTAAGATACCATATGCTTTTGAATTAGGTTTGGCCGCAATTCTTTCTGCCACTTCTTTTTGAAACATGCCCACCATCATGGGCACATGCTCTTTCCATTCTAGAATTTTAAAAACAATTTGCGTAGAAATATTATAAGGAAAATTGCCCACCACTACAAAATCATTCTCAAAAGGCAGGGCCGCGTCCAAAATATCGGCCAGTATTAATTTGTCTTTTAGTTCGGGATATTCGGTACTTAAAAAAGCTACTTTTTCTCGGTCTAATTCAATGGCTTTAAATGACTCAGTAGGAATGTCTTGGATATACTTCGTTAAAGCCCCTGCCCCTGGGCCTACTTCAAGTAATTGCTTGATGGGCTGCTCTAGCAATACTGCCTGAATATCCTTACAAACTTGAGCGTCATTTAAAAAATGCTGCCCCAATGATTTTTTTAGCGTGTATTGCATGAGGCAAAGTTAGGTTTTTGTGCGTACTTTTACAGCCTAATCAAATGGATATGAACCCAGACATCAGAAAACCAATTATAGGCTTTACTTGCGGCGATTTAAACGGTATTGGTATTGAATTAATCATTAAATCACTGTCCGATAGCCGTATCTTAGATTTCATCATTCCTGTTGTTTTTGCCAATAATAAAGCAATCAATTTTTACAGAAAAGGGCTACCAGAATACGCGATCAATTTTGCAGCTGCTACCGACCTTTCTAAATTAAATACCAAGCAAGTAAACTTAGTCAACTGCTGGGAAGAAGAAGTAGCCATTACACCAGGTGAAAGTTCAGAGCTAGGCGGAAAATATGCATTGATTTCTTTGGAAGCTGCCGTAGCTGCTTTAAAAAACAAACAAATAGATGGCATTGTTACAGCGCCCATTCATAAAAAAAATATTCAATCTCCTAATTTTAATTTTAGTGGCCATACCCCTTATTTACAAGCTGCTTTCGGGAATACTGAAAACCTAATGTTACTGGTGGCAGATAATTTAAGAATGGCACTTGTTACGGAGCATGTAACTATCCAAGAAGTAGGCAAGCATATTACCAAGGATAAAATAAAACAAAAGCTAAGTATTTTAAATAGTAGTTTGAAAAAAGATTTTGGTATTGATGCACCCCGCATTGCCGTTTTAGCATTGAACCCACATGCAGGCGATGAAGGCTTAATTGGTAAAGAAGAAATTGAAATTATCAAGCCTGCTATTAAAGAAAGCAAACAACAAATGTTGGTATACGGACCTTATTCTGCAGATGCATTTTTTGCAAGAGGTGCGCATGAAAAATTTGATGGCGTACTTGCCATGTACCATGACCAAGGATTAATACCCTTTAAATCATTGGCCTTTGGAGAGGGTGTGAATTTCACCGCAGGACTTCCTATTGTAAGAACCAGTCCCGACCATGGCACTGCCTTTGATATTGCAGGAAAAGCGAAGGCCGACGCAGGCTCTTTTACAGCAAGTATATTTGAATGCGCTAGAATTATCCATGCTAGACAAGGTTATTCCGATATGCGTTTAAACCCACTTAAGAAAATTAGTGCAAGAATGTTTGCAGGCGCTGTAGATGAAAGATTATACGAAAACGAAGGCTAATCTACAGGACAAGCCTTCACTAATTCAGCAAGTAAGGGTCTCCCCCAATGCGGCATGGTAGTGAACTCTTCTTTTTGCGCGTCTAAAATTAGTTTTGCTTTTTGAATCAATGGCATGGCGTCTTTACATCCTCCTCCAAATAAAGCTGGCATTTTAGAAAGTATATTGGCTTTTAAAATATACGCCCTTGGATTATTCTTATTCAAAACCATGGCCTGTTCTAATGGCTTATTAATTCTAGCTTCATAAGCCTTCCATCTAAAAACCGGACTAATAGACATTTTAGAGCTATACACTAAACTCTCTAAACATAGTACTTCATCACTTTTATGTTTTGATTTAGTAGTATTAAGCCACTGAATGGCTTGGTCTGCAAGTGCATCTGCATTACCCATCTTCTTTATTGCCATTCTAGCCTTGATAAAACTTGCATAATAAGCAGGTAACCATTCACCAGGGGCTTGCTTAGACAATTCTTCCATTTTTGAAAATACCAACTCGTAGCTTTCCTTGGTTTGGCTTTTATCAAAAAGCTGAACAGCCGCTTCTAAATTTTTAGAATAACTCCCAGATTGTGCTTGAACCTTCAATAAGGAAATAGAAAAAAATAAAATGTAAAAAAAACTGCGCATATTTAAAAAATATTATTAGGCACCCCTTTATTAATAGTATACTTAGAATAAGTTATTTCAATAGTTCCTTTTTTATTTTTAAGAGCCTTTTGTTTAGCAGTAGGGTCTTCATCTCCAAATTCTAAAGTAATACCATTAGGCAATTTATAATCTTTGGTGTTAAAACTAAAAATAATTTTACTAGCAAGGCCTTGTTTGGCATACTCGCCATACTGCATGGTAATTTCATAACTGCCGTTTTCCTTCGTGGTCGTAGCAGTCTTATATACTAAGGCTTCTACGGGGTCAATCCATAAAGTAGAAATAACCCAGTCTAGGTTATCGTCAGTTGGAATTAATTTAATCACCGTTAAGCTCTTGCCATTCAATACCTGGTTACCAGCGGGTATAGTGGTATACTGCTTGGTATTTAATAAAGTATTAATGGTTAGCGATACGCCACCTCTTGGTAACAAAGAAATGCCTCCTTCTTTTTTTACTTTTAATAAATTGGGCTTTTTAAAATACACTTTTACTTTACCTAAAGAGGCCTTGATAAATGCAACATCTGTTTTCATCACCCCTTCTGCTACATAGTCATTTACTTGCGCTAGCTTTTGACTTAGTTTCTCTATTAAGGGGTCGGTTTGTGCTATGGCAGTAGACGAAAAAAATAAAGAAATGGCCAATGACAAAAAGTACAATACAATATTTTTAAATTTTTTAGCTTGCATCTTAACTGAGTATATCTTTTTTCTTAATAATAATTACAGAGGCTGTTACAAATAAAATAATATGTAGGGTTAATACTAAAATAGAGGTTTTAATTTTTGCAATATTTAAAATACTCCCTCTAATAGCTTCATTATCCATATTTACTTTAATGTCGAAAAACTCTTTCCAATTATTCATGTGCGTCGTAAATAAATAAGGCTTTACTAGATTGAATAAAGGAATATTTAAAGTACTTAAAATAG
>CALPSK010000066.1 GCA_943326215.1 Sediminibacterium ginsengisoli
ATCTTAGGTATTTTTGATGCTTTTGCTGCAGATGGGAAAAATTATACTTTCTACCCGATTCAAACCACTTATTTAAATGTGCCCGCAAGTAGTCCTACCCCCATAGCAGCTACTAATGCTAATGGTACCCCTTTTGTAGAAGGAGATACAGGAAGAATTTATGCACTGAATTTGAAAATTACGCGAGCAGGCGACTATATCCTTATTGTTAAATGCGATAGCGCTACTGTTTTTAGAAATAGTAACTTAAAAGATCCAACCTACCCTATTGGTTATAGCAAAATGTTTAGCTATACAGGTAATAGTGTTCAAACGGCTTCTGGTAATTTTCAAAATTTTTACTACTTCTTTTATAACACTCAAATTAAAGCAGGGAACATCTTAACTGCAGCTACTGAAGTCAACGTCAAAACGGCTGATAAACCCAGTTTCATTTTTACTGACACTACTTTAAAGGCTACTAGCGCTTCCACTTATCAGTGGTATTTAAACGACGAAACCATTGTAGGGGCTACCAATCAAAATTACCGTCCCTCTACCAATGGCATGTATAAAGTGGCTACAAAATTAGACAACTGTACATCTGTTTCAGATAGTAGATTAATCATGGTCACCGCTATTGAAGAAGCGTCTGTTAAAGAAATTGGCTTAAGAATTAGCTCGGATGATTATATTGAGAATATGATTAAAGGGAGTAGCTTTTATGTACAGTTTAGTAATATTCAAACTGAAGGTATTACCTTAGATATAATGAACTCAATGGGTAATAATGTTTTTCATAAAGAAAATTTAATTAATCAAAGAAGCCCACAAAAAATAAATATAAATAATTTAACAACAGGCGTTTACTATGTTAAAATTTATGCCAATAAAAAGGTATATGTTCAACGAGTATTTATTGCCAATAATTAAAACCTAAGACTATGGCACTAGAATGGATGGAAGGAGTTCTTACTAAAATTGAGAATGAAACTCCCAATACAAAAAAATTTTATTTTGAATTACCCAGTATTGAGAAATTTGATTTTATACCTGGGCAATTTGTAACATTAGACCTGCCTATTCATGAACAAAAAAATAAACGATGGAGAAGTTATTCCATTGCCTCAGAACCTAATGGTACCAATACTTTTGAACTAGTGATTGTTTTATTGGAAACTGGTTTAGGCACTCCTTATTTATTCAATGAGGCTAAAGTGGGTACAAAAATAACTTTAAGAGGGCCACAAGGTGTTTTCGTACTTCCTAAAAATTTCGAACATGATGTATACTTTATTTGCACAGGTACAGGTATCGCCCCTTTCAGATCTATGATACGTTATATTCATGAGCACAAAATTGCACACAATAATATTCACCTCATTTTTGGCTGTCGTAAATTTGAAGATGGTTTATACATCGATGAATTAAAAGAATTAGAAGCTAAAGAACCAGGGTTTCATTTTCACCCTTGCTATTCTAGAGAAACAGAAGTGCCAGCTGGCTCTCATATAGGATATGTACACCCCGTGTACCAAGAATTACTAAAAGAAAATAAAGAGACAGCGCATGTTTGGCTATGTGGATGGAAAGCCATGATTGATGATGCACGTAAGAATATGGCCGAGCTAGGGTTGGATAAAAAGCAAGTGCATTTTGAATCTTTCGGATAATTTTAATTCTAAAATTATAAAAAAAGGCTCCATATAATTGGGGCCTTTTTAATTTCTTTCGAAAACTTCGTCATTCAAAACACTAATTTTTCGCTCGCTCTGCGCATTGCTCGAAAACTCGCTCAAAATTGTATTTATGTATGCCTCAGTTTTAAAAATTGTCTAATCATTTAGGGAAAACTAAAGATTAGTGTTTTGAATACAATTGCTTGAAAAAGTTTAGCCTAGCTAATATGCGCTAAGACCAATTCTTTAATTTTACTCAAAGCAATACGTTCTTGCAGCATACTATCGCGGTAGCGAATAGTAGCAGTGCCGTCTTCCTTGGTTTGATGGTCGATGGTTACGCAAAATGGGGTTCCAATAGCATCTTGACGACGGTATCTTTTTCCAATGGCATCTTTCTCCTCATAAAAACAATGAAAAGATTTTTTACAATCGTCCATTAATTCTTTAGCTAGTTCTGGTAAGCCATCTTTTTTAGTCAAAGGAAGAATGGCTAATTTATTAGGGGCTAGTCTTGCTGGCAAATGAAGTACCACTCTAGAATCGGTGCTGCCATCTTCTTTATGAATGGTTTCTTCTTCGTAAGAATTGGCTAATATCAATAAGAACATTCTATCTAAACCAATAGACGTTTCAATAACATAAGGTACATAGTGCTGATTAATCTCCGTATCGAAATACTGCATCTTCTTTTTACTAAACTCCTGATGACGAGTTAAATCGAAATCTGTACGAGAATGAATACCTTCTACTTCTTTAAATCCAAAAGGGAATTCATATTCTATATCTAAGGCCGCATCGGCATAGTGTGCTAATTTAACATGATCATGAAAGCGGTATTTTTCAGGCGCTATACCTAAACTTAAATGCCAGTTCATACGCTCGTTCTTCCAATGTTCATACCACACTTTTTGAGTTCCAGGCTTAATAAAGAATTGCATTTCCATTTGTTCAAACTCACGCATTCTAAATATAAATTGACGCGCTACAATTTCATTTCTAAAAGCCTTTCCGGTTTGTGCAATACCGAAAGGAATTTTCATCCTCGCTGTTTTTTGCACATTTAAAAAGTTCACAAAAATACCTTGAGCCGTTTCTGGTCTTAAATAAATGGTGCTAGCTTCTTCTGCTACAGCGCCAATTTCTGTAGAGAACATTAAATTAAACTGTCTTATCTCTGTCCAATTACTGGTGCCACTCACCGAACAAGTAATTTTATTTTCTTCAATTAATTTTTTAAGTCCTTCAAAATCTTCTTTGGCAAGTAAGGCGTCCATATCTGCTAGCAATTTATCAGCGGCAGCATTATTTCCTTTAGCTATTAAAGCATCGGCATGTCCTTCGATTAAATGATCTACTCTATATCTTTTTTTACTTTCTTTATTGTCAATTAAGGGATCACTAAAACTATCAACGTGTCCACTTGCCTTCCAAGTGGTAGGATGCATAAAAATAGCCGCATCAATACCTACAATATTTTCATTCAATTGGGTCATACTATTCCACCAATAGTCTCTGATATTTTTTTTCAATTGCGCACCATAAGGGCCGTAATCATAAACAGCGCTTAATCCATCATATATTTCACTACTAGGAAATACAAATCCATATTCCTTAGCATGGGAAATGATTGCTTGCAATGTGTTATCTGGTTGTACCTTACTCATAGGTTGCAAATATACTGCGAGATTATATTAGGAATGCAATTTTTCGTTGTTTTGATGCCTAGCAGCGTCTCTCAGGGTTTTCTTTTCTAGATTTTTCTCCAAAGCAGTGGTTAAATCAACGCCTGTTTGGTTAGCCAAGCATATTAATACAAATAAAACATCTGCCATTTCATCGGCAAGTAGCAGCTCCCTTTCTTTATTTTTAAAGGACTGGTCTCCATATTTGCGCACCAATATTCTGGACAACTCTCCCACTTCTTCCATTAAAATACCCAAATTAGTGAGCTCACTAAAATATTTTACACCTACAGTTTTAATCCAGTTGTCTACCTTCTGCTGCGCGGCTTCTATTGTTATTTCATTTGCCATTTGAATGCTTTATAAATTTTATTATTTTTTACTTGTAATTTTTACAGTTCAGTTAATCGTGTTAGGGCCTTACTTTATTATTCTCTATTTTTTGAATCTACAATTATGGTTACAGGACCATTATTTACTAATGCTACTTTCATGTCTGCACCAAATACACCTGTTTGAATAGGCGCCCCCATATCTGCCGATAATTTTTTAATCATGGCCTCATATAAAGGAACAGCAATATCATGTTTTGCAGCGGCAATATAAGAAGGCCTATTTCCCTTCTTTGTACTAGCATGTAGGGTGAACTGACTCACGAGTAAAATATTACCCCCTACTTCTTTCACGCTCAAATTCATCACAGCTTCTGCATCATCAAAAATGCGCATTTGAACAATCTTATTGGAAAGCCAGTCTAGATCCTCCATGGTATCGGCCGTTTCAATACCCAAAAGCACCAGTAAGCCCTTTTGGATGGACCCGGCTATCTGCCCATCAATGGAAACACTTGCCTCATTTACTCTTTGAATAACTACTTTCATACTATTACCAATTTCTACATGAAGATAAACAAAACTATTTTCACTAATTTAGCTGTAATTTCAATCCCTTGAGTAGTTTAAAAAAATTAGCCAGTCAAACCGCATGGTACGGACTTAGTTCAATTGCAGCTAGGTTTATTAGTTATTTGCTGGTACCCTACCTTACTTATAAGTTTACCGAATCGGCCTACGGTGAAATGTCCATTGTTTACTCTTTTATTCCCTTTTTAAATGTGATGGTGACCCATGGAATGGAGACCGCTTATTTTAGATTTGGGAGCAAAGAAAATGAGGAAAAAATATACCATACGAGTAGCATTTCAATGATGATGGTTACGGCAGTTATTTTAATGATACTCATTAAATTTAGCGCCCCCATTTCAGAACTTTTACAAATTACAGCACACCCAGAATATATTTCCCTAATAGCATGGGTGGTGGGCTTAGATGCACTTGCTACTATTCCTTTTTCAAGATTAAGAATGCAAGACAAACCTAAAAAGTTTGCCTTTATAAAAATTGGGGGTATTGTTTTAAATATACTAGCTACCTATTATTTTATAAGTATACTTCCTGAATATATGGCTACGCATCCTGGCAGTATGATTAGTTCTTGGTATAAACCAGACTGGGCAGTGGGCTATGTTTTATTAGCAGGTATTGTTCAAAATGTTTTTGTTTTATTATTACTGAAAAAAGAAATTGGGGCCTTGCGTTTTAGTTTTGATTTTGATTTATGGAAACAAATGACGCTCTATGCACTTCCATTAATTATTGTTGGGTTTGGCGGCATGGTGAATGAAACATTTGATAGAATTATGTTAGGCTGGTGGGCTCCAGGCGGATCCCCCGATGCCAATAAAGCCATTGTTGGTATTTACAGTGCTTGTTATAAATTATCTATTTTAATTACTATTTCAGTACAAGCTTTTCGCATGGGCGCTGAACCTTTTTTCTTTAAACAATCTACAGAAGAAAATGCCCCAAAGACTTACGCAAGGGTGATGAAATTTTTTGTCATCACACTATGTATAATGTTTTTAATGGTGGTTTTATACTTAGATATTTGGAAAGAATTCATTCGCAATCCCGCCATGTACGTGGGACTGCGCGTAGTGCCTATTTTATTAATAGCGAATATATTTTTAGGCGTTTATTATAATTTAAGTATCTGGTATAAGCTTAGTAATAAAACCATGGCAGGGGCTTGGATTACCCTACTAGGCGCGGTTATTACCATTGCCATTAACTTTATCGCCATTCCTTATTTTAGTTATATGGCTAGTGCCTGGGCTACTTTGGCTTGTTATGGCACCATGATGTATGTAAGTTATAAATGGGGTCAAAAAGTTTATCCAATTCCTTATGCAACAAAAAAACTCATTGCTTATTTTGTAATTACTTTATTACTCTATGGTATTTATTTACTGGTAGAATTGCTCACTAAAAATAATGCTGCAAGACTCAGCATAGCAAGTTTCGAGCTAATTGCTTTTATACTTTTTGTAGCAAGAATAGAAAAGAAAGAATTAAAATTATTATTACAAAAAAAGACAGAAGCA
>CALPSK010000067.1 GCA_943326215.1 Sediminibacterium ginsengisoli
CCATGAAATGCCAGCACGTTATTGGGTACATAATAATATGATTACCATTAACGGCCGTAAGATGGGTAAGAGCTATAATAATGTAGTGAAGCTAAGTGAGCTATTTGAGGGTAGCCATCCTATATTAACGCAGGCCTATAGTCCTATGACAGTAAGGTTCTTTATTTTACAAAGTCAGTACCGCGGTACTTTGGACTTTAGTAATGAAGCATTACAAGCCTCCGAGAAAGCACTAAAAAGATTAATGGAAGCCTACGAGTGGTTAAAAGCACAAAGCTTTACAACGAATACAAAAGCAAACGATCCTGCCTTAGATAAACAACTTATTACTTGGGTGAATGAATTAGGTGAATTCATGGACGATGATTTAAATACAGCGAAAGTGGTAGCTAATTTATTTGAAATAGCCCCACTCATTAATTCTTTAAAGGATAAGCATATTGCAGCAGACGCTATATCTAGTGCTAGCTGGACTTTAGCACAAACTCAGTTAACTATTTTCATTGAAAATATATTAGGGCTTACAATAGAAAAAGGTGCCAACCAAGTACAATTACATGGAGTCATTCAATTACTCATTGAAATTCGTAAGGACGCTAAGTCTCGCAAGGATTTTGCGACTAGCGATAAAATTAGAAATCAATTAATTTCTATGGGCATTCAAATCAAAGATGAAAAAGACGGAGAAGTGAGTTACAGCCTTGCTTAATAACTAAAAATTCAAGCTAAAAAAGAAAAGGGGTCATCATTTATTAATGGTCGCAGTCGTCCGCATGGGCATGGTTATGCACTCTACAACGCATATGGTTATTGACATGTGCAATAATGATAAAAAAAGCGGCAGGAAATAATAAGATAATTTCAATATTTCTAAAGACCAATCTGCTTAGCATAAGCGCAATGCCCATGGTAAATAAAATAATAGGACCGTAGGAATGATGGTGTTTTTTATAACCATGGTATAAAGAATAAGCACCTATGAAAAAAGAAAGTACAATCATGCCTAATTCAAAGCTAGTATTGTGCAAAATATTAATACCTAATAAGGGTAGGCTACTAAAAAATAGGGGGAGTAATGCGCAGTGAATGGCACAGGCTAGTGAAGCCCCAATACCTATCGCGTCCCAATTCCATTTTTTAAACATAATGTAAAGATAAACCAAATACCTAGATGAAGGGTAGCCTTGTTCTTAGCCTTAGTCTAATTGCCCTAAAATAATATTACCTTTAGGGTCCAAAATGAATCCCAGATGTCTAAAAAATTACTTACTTATATTGTATTTTTCTCCCTTTTATTAGCCGCATTTTATTATTTCCTATTTAGAGGTACCGATAACTGGAAGGTTCAATTACCCGTTTTAAGTTATGTGCAACCCTTTCATTTTACCAATCAGGATGGTAATGCATTTAGCGATAAAGAATTACTCAGTAAAATTACAGTGGTTGAATATTTTTTCACCACTTGTAAAGGTATTTGCCCAAAGCTGAATACCAACATGAAAGAAATTTATAGTATTTATAAAAACGATCCCGATTTTCAAATTGTATCACATACCTGTAATCCAGACACAGACTCGGTTCCAGTACTAAAAAGATATGCCGATTCATTAGGCGTAGACACTAAAAAATGGGTTTTCTTAACGGGGAGAAAAGACAGTTTATATTTAATGGCCCGCGGCTCTTATTTATTAGACGATCCTAAAAACAATGTAGAAAAAATTGAAGATCAATTTATACATACCCAATTTTTTGCACTCATAGATAGAGAAGGTAAAGTAAGAGGTAAAATTTATGATGGGCTAAAAACTTTAGAAATAGAACAACTAAAGCAAGACATCTCTAGATTATTAAAGGATAAAAAATAACCCATGATTTTTGTTACAGGCGCCTCTGGACTTCTGGGTTCACATTTAATTCAATCTTTAGTAGCCAAAGGAAAAACGGTGAGGGCCTTATACCGTAATCAAATACCTAGTTTTAAAGGCGCTGAAAAAGTAGACTGGGTGGTGGGCGATTTATTAGATGTAACGGCACTTACAGATGCTATGGATGGCGCAACACAAGTTTATCATTGCGCTGCCATTGTTTCTTTCTCTCCTAGTAAAGCTGCGATGATGATAAAAGCGAATCAAGAAGGCACAGCGAATCTCGTGAATATTTGTCTTGATCAAAAAGTAGAGAAGCTTGTATTTGTAAGTTCGGTGGCGGCACTTGGAAGAATTAGAGAAGACGCCCCTATTGATGAAACCATGCATTGGACCCCTGAAACAAGTAATAGTATTTATGGGAAATCGAAGTACTTAGCAGAAATGGAAGTATGGAGAGGAATGGCGGAGGGATTAAATATAGCTATTGTAAATCCGGTAATTATATTTGGTGCAGGAGATTGGAACAAAGGCTCCTCTGAAATTTTTAAATCTAGTTATAATCAGTTCCCTTGGTATACTAATGGTATCAGCGGTTTTGTGGATGTACTAGATGTAGTAGATGCCATGCAATTATTAATGGATAGCCCTATTGTAGGAGAGCGTTATATTATTAGCGCTGAAAATTTAAGTTATCAAACCGTGTTTACTAAAATTGCCAATGCATTTTCTAAAAAACCTCCTAGCAGAAAAGTAACGCCTTTTTTAGCCGCTATTGTTTGGAGATTAGAGGCTATTAAATCTTTGTTTACGGGAAAAACACCACTACTTACGAAAGAGACTGCAGCAACCGCGCAGGCCAAAGTGTATTTTAATAATGAGAAATTTTTAAAGGCCTTTCCTTCTTTTCAATATCGTAGTATGGATACTACTATTCAAAGAGTGAGCGCAGAGTTAACCGACTTGCATCAGCTTAAGTAAATTATTTATTCTATTTATTCGCTGTATTTATTTACGCTATTACGCTCTCTATTATTCTTACTCCATTATTGCTTTTCCATCATTTTTTTCCAAAGCTCAGGAATACGACGAATCCAAACGAGCTCTCTTCTTTTAATAGAAGCATCTTCTGCTGGAAAGCCCATATATACTTTATTACCTTCAATACTTGATAAAACAGCTGCCTGAGATAAAACCACAGCGTTCTCTCCAATGGTTAATGTTTTATTCACCCCGGCCTGACCCCAAATAGTCACACCCGATTTTATTTTAACGCCCCCTGCAATACCCACTTGGGCTGCAAATAAACAATTGGCCTCAATTTGAGTATCATGTCCAATATGTACCATATTGTCAATCTTGGTACCCATACCTATAATAGTGTCTCCACTCACGCCTCTATCCACGGTACAGCAGGCGCCTATTTCCACCTTATTTTCAATAATCACCCTGCCACAGCTAAGTAGCTTTTTATACCAGGCGGCACGGTTTTTTTTGGTATTATAATAAAAGGCGTCGCTGCCAATGACTGTATTTGCTTGAATAATAACATCATCTCCTATAATAGTGTCTGCAAGTAGGGTAACATTTGGGTAAATCAAACAATTTTTTCCAATCATCACATTCGCTCCTATAAATACATGGGGCATTATTACAGTACCCTCACCAATAATGGCAGTTTCATGTATTGCTTTATCACTTAATTGCAAGGGTTTAAAATGCTGTACAATTTTTATATAGGCTTCAAAGGGGTCTTCGCAATATAATAATGCTTTACCTGCTGGTATAGTAACGTCTTTATTATTAATAATAATACAAGTAGCGGCACTATGTAAGCAAGTATCATAATATTTTGGATGATCTACAAATACAATATCACCAGTTTCTACTTGATGAATTTCATTCACTCCAGTAATTTCTAAAGAAGAATTACCTATTAATTCTGAGGAGGTTAAGGTAGCTAACCATTTAACCGAAACGGGTGCAGAAAGCTTCATATGTATGTTTTTGGCCTAAATCAAAGGTAACGAGGCTTTTTTGTAAAAAAATCTTTTTCACCTATTTATCCATCAAAAGAAGCCCTTATTTTTAAATAATTTTATAATAAAAGTAAAATAATAATATCAATGATATTAAAATGGCATCTTATGAAACCCTTTGTTCATAGGTATTTCAGAGAATTTAATTTTTATTGTATCTTATAATTCATATTTATTTCAGCTATAAAATTGTATAAAATTTATTTTTTAAAACATCCATAAAATGCCCATTTGTGGATAACGTCAATAAATTTGTTTAAAATATTTTTTGAATTAGAAAAAAGTATATTTAATATTGTGAAGGGAATCTGATTCCCGTACTTACTAACCCATCTATATACGAGGTCCTCTTGAGCATTCAGGGGGACTTTGTTATTAAAAGAACTACTACATTGAGCGACTACTATTTATTATATAAACCCTTTCAAGTTTTGTCGCAGTTTACTACGACCGATAATAAATTATGCTTAAAAGATATTGTAGAAGTTCCTAAAGATGTTTATCCAGTAGGACGTTTAGATTATGATAGTGAAGGTTTATTGTTTCTAACAAACGATACCAAAATGAATCATCAACTATTGCATCCAAGCTTTGAACATAAAAGAACTTATCTGGTGCAAGTAGAGGGCGCTATCACAACAGAGGCTATTGAGCAGCTCGCTAAGGGGGTATCTATTAATGTGAATGGTATTAAGTATAATAGTCAGCCTGCGGTACTGAGTCTGTTAGAGGCCAACCCTGCCGTACCTGAAAGAAACCCTCCTATACGCTTTAGAAAATCTATCCCCACTTCTTGGGCCCAGATTGAACTTACAGAAGGTAAGAATAGACAGGTGCGTAAAATGTTTGCAGCCGTAAATTTCCCAGTATTAAGATTAATTCGTTCTCAAATAGGCAGTTTCACTATAAAGGACATGCAGCCCAGCGATTTAATTAGTTTAAGTCATCAGGAGGTTCAAGAAGGCTTCTTTCGTTAATTGACTGCTAAGTTTTACTTTTGCAGTAATAATATATTATCAATGAGTCAATCGCTATCAGAACAGGAAATTATAAGACGTGAAAAATTACAGCATTTAGAGGCGGCAGGTATTAATCCCTATCCCGCTCCTTTATACCCCGTTTCTCATTATTCTAATGATATCAAGGAAAACTATACAGAAGAAAACAAGGAAAAATATGCCGCTGTTTGTGTAGCAGGCAGAATTATGAGTGTGAATGATAAGGGCAAGGTATTGTTTGTTAAAATACAAGATGATAAGGGCATTTTACAACTATATATTAAAAGAGATGAAATTTGCCCGGGTGAAGACAAATCTTATTGGGATGCTATTACTAAAAATGGAATGGACCTAGGAGATATTATTGGATCTACTGGTTATGTATTTATTACAAAAACGGGTGAGACCTCAGTTCACTCAAGCACCGTTACTTTACTTGCAAAATCTTTAAAGCCACTTCCGGTGGTGAAAAGAGATGAAGAAGGAAATGTATTTGATGCAGTGACCGATCCTGAATTTAGATATCGTCAACGCTATGCGGATTTAATTATTAATCCTTCCGTAAAAGAAACTTTTGCAAAGCGTACCTTACTAATGACCACTATTCGTGAATTTTTAAATACAAGAGGGGCTTTAGAAGTAGACACACCTGTACTACAAGCTATCCCAGGAGGCGCTGCAGCAAGGCCTTTCGCGACACATCACAATGCATTAGATGTTCCTTTTTATTTACGTATTGCCAATGAATTGTATTTAAAAAGATTAATAGTAGGTGGATTTGAATGGGTATATGAGTTTAGTAGAAA
>CALPSK010000068.1 GCA_943326215.1 Sediminibacterium ginsengisoli
GTTCTTAAACCATGGTGCACAGAAGTTTTTCTGATATGTACATTTTCAAATAGTGCGCTTTCTAAAAATAAATTCGTGGTACTTGCTTTTACGCCAGAACCGAGTCCACCAAATACACCCGCAATACATAATGGTTTTTGCGTATCGCTTATCATTAAATCATTCGCAGTTAATGTTCTCTCTATGCCATCAAGTGTAGTAAACTTAGTACCTGCTGGATATTTTTTTACTACAATGGTTTTATCTTTTATCTCTGCTGCATCAAATGCATGCAGCGGTTGTCCTGTTTCATGTAAAATATAATTCGTGATATCTACAATATTATTAATGCTTCGAACCCCAATAGCTTGTAATTTATTTTTTAACCAAGTTGGAGACTCTTTCACTGTAACACCTTCTATCACTACCCCCGTATATCTTTTACAACCTGCAGTATCTTCAATACTTACTTTAAAAGGCGCTGCCGATTTATCTTTACTTGCTTGTTTTTTGAATGGACTAATAGCAGACACCGGTGATTCATGATAAGATAAATAAGCACAAACATCTTTAGCTACACCATAATGACTCATGGCATCCATTCTATTGGGCGTAAGACCAATTTCATAAATCCAATCTTCATAGGACTCATAAATACTTGAAACTAGCGTACCTGCTTTTACACTTGCATCTAAAACTATAATACCTGCATGATCATCGCTTAAACCAATTTCATCTTCCGCACATATCATGCCCTCGCTTTGTTCTCCTCTAATTTTAGCAAGCTTCATGGTAATGGGCTCGCCTGCTTTAGGATAAATAGTAGTTCCAATAGTAGCCACTACTACTTTTTGTCCTACTGCTACATTGCTCGCCCCACAAACAATACCTAAGGGTTGGTCCTTACCAATATTTACCTTGGTTAAATTTAATTTATCTGCACCTGGATGCTTTACCACTTCTAAAACCTCTCCCACTACCAAACCTGCAAGGCCTCCTTTGAAATTTTCATATTTTTCTAATGACTCCACCTCAAGCCCAATAGAAGTTAAAATAATGGATAACTTTTCAGGGCTTACCTCCTGCGGTAAATATTCACTCAGCCAGCGATAACTAATCGTCATAGAACAATTTTATAGTATAGCTTCAAAAATACTAATTTTTAAGTGCTTTTAGTTAAAAACTAGGTGCAAAACCCGTTAATAACCCCCTTTTTTTGTGGATTTCATACGGCGAAGACCTGTGCACAACCCTATTGCAAAACTAAATTTCTTGAAGTCCTAATTTGGTTTGATTTTCGCAGTAAGAAAATTGGTCAATCACTATGTCTATCCCTAGTATAAATACAAACAGAACAAAGAAGAAAAATAGCAATATAGATATTAGTTCTATGATGTATGGAAAGATTCCACCACAAGCAAGAGAATTAGAAGAAGCGGTGTTGGGCGCCATACTCTTAGACAAAAGTGCATTCGATACCATTAGCGAAATTTTAAAGCCTGAATGTTTTTATGTAGAAGGGCATCAACTTATTTTTAGCGCCATGCAGGGCTTGCAACAAAAGAACATGCCTATTGACATGCTCACCATGGTGGAAGAATTAAAAATGCGTGAGCAGTTAGATATTATTGGTGGGGCTTACTATATTTCTAAATTAACTAATGTAGTTGTTTCTACTGCGAATATTGAAGCGCATGGTAGAATTGTTTTACAAAAATTTATTCAAAGAGAATTAATTAGAATAAGTGGAGAAGTGATTGCAAATGCTTATGAAGATAGCACCGACGTTTTTGATTTACTAGATGATAGTGAAACAAAAATGTTTAATATCACCAATAACTACTTGAAGAAAAACTTCGTGGATATTGGAGATGCCTTAGCACATGCTGTTACCCGTATCGATCAATTAAGAACAAAGAAAGATGAGATATCGGGTGTACCAAGTGGATTCACTTCATTGGATAGAATTACTTACGGATGGCAACCTACCGATTTAATTATTTTAGCAGCCCGTCCTTCTGTGGGTAAAACTGCCTTCGCCTTAAACCTAGCGCGTAATGCAGCATTACATCCTACTAAACCACAGGCCGTTGGATTTTTTAGTTTAGAGATGAGCGCTTCTCAATTAGTACAACGTATTTTAAGTGCGGAGAGTGAAATTAAAATGGAAAAAATTTCAAGAGGTAAATTAGAAGAATACGAATACCAACAATTACATAGCAAGGGTATTAAAAAATTAGAACAAGCCCCTATTTATATTGACGATACTGCTGCTTTAAATATTTTTGAATTTAGAGCAAAGGCAAGAAGACTTGTGAACAAACACCAAGTTAAAATAATCATCATTGACTACTTACAATTAATGAGTGGTTCGGGTGACAGAAATTCCAATCGTGAACAAGAGATTAGTAATATCTCAAGAAGTTTAAAAGCTTTAGCAAAGGAATTAAACATTCCTATTATTGCACTTTCTCAATTAAGTCGTGCGGTTGAAACTAGAAAAGAAAGCAAGATGCCTCAGTTGAGTGACTTACGTGAATCGGGTGCGATTGAGCAAGATGCGGATATGGTTATGTTTATTTACCGTCCTGAATACTACGAGGTAATGAGCAATGAGATGGGAGAAAGTACACAAGGCGAAACACATATTAGAATTGCCAAGCATAGAAATGGTCGATTAGATTTAATTAAACTAAGAGCGAATTTAGATATTCAACGATTCGAAGAATGGGAAGGTGATGCAGGCATACCAGGACTAGCCAGTAATTACAAACCTTTGCAACCCAGTTTAAATAGTGGTGGCACACCAGATGGCGGTAAGTTCTTTATTCAAGGAAGTAAAATGAATGAAGGCGAATTCGATGAAGGCATTAATGACGACCAACCGTTTTAAATAAGTCGAAACTATGTCGATACCTTATTTTTACGAGCCTAGTATTTTGTCTGGCCAAACTAGTTTTACCTTAAATGAAATAAGCAGCAAGCATTGCGTTCAAGTGCTGAGAATGCAAGAAAATCAAAGAGTAGATATTACCAATGGTTTGGGCTATTTATTTGAAGCGACTATTCTCACAGCGCATAAAAAAAATACTATTGTACAAATACAATCGGAAAAATTTATAGCAGCACCCTCACAAAAAATTACTTTGGGTATTGGGCTTCTAAAAAATCTTACTAGGTTAGAATGGCTATTAGAAAAAGCCACTGAGATGGGCGTATATGAAATTATGCCGCTTTTATGCGAGCATACCTTATTTGAAAAATTTAAGTTGGAAAGGTTTCAAAATATTTTACAATCGGCCATGATACAAAGTCAGCAGGTTTGGTTGCCTCTTCTTGGAACACCTGTAAAATTCAAAGAAGCCATTCAAAATCAAAAACAAGCCCAGAAATTAATAGCGCACTGCGAAGCAGGTGATAAAGTAGATATCAAAAAAATAGAGACCAGCGCTGAATTACTATTATTAATTGGCCCCGAGGGCGATTTTTCTTCTACAGAAATAGAATTAGCCCTTACAAATAATTTCCAGGCAATACATTTAGGGCCTACCAGACTTAGAACAGAAACAGCTGCCTTATTTGCTTTAAGTGTCTTAAAAAAATTCTAATTTCAATCAATGAATATGGCTGCAAGCATTATTGAAGTAAATACCCCCTTATTAGAAAAAGAATTTCTAGAAATTAATGCTTCTTTAAATAAAAGCAATCCGAATTATATACGCCCCTTGGATAATGAAGTGAATCAGGTATTTGATCGTGGTCATAATAAATTATTCAAAGGAGGTGACGCTAAAAGATGGATAGCGAAAAATGAAGAAGGTATTTGCACTGGTCGCATAGCTGCATTTTATTACGAGAGCTATAAAAATAAAGGCACTGAATTTCCTGTAGGTTGTGTAGGTTTTTTTGATTGCACGAATGATCAAGCCACAGCGAATTTACTTTTTTCGACTGCTCAAAAATGGTTGAGTGAAAATGGTATGGAGGCCATGGATGGCCCTATAAATTTGGGCGATAGAGATAAATGGTGGGGACTGATGGTCAAAGGATTTGACAAAGAACCCATGTATGGTATGTCTTTTAATCCAAGTTATTATGAAGCCCTTATCAGTAATTATGGTTTTCAAAATTATTATACCCAATATTATTACCAAAAGGATTTACGCGAGCCCCTTCCTCCTCGTTTTGAAGAGCGTTATAATAAATTTAAAGCTAAGCCCGATTATTCAGCCCTGCATTTAGATAAAAATAATTTAGAAAAATTTGCAAAGGACTTTGTGCATATATACAATAGCGCCTGGGCACAACATGGAGAAGAAAAAGCCATTACCCTTGAACAAATATTAAAACTATTTAAAACTTTGAAAGCAGTAATGGACGAAAGAGTGATTTGGTTTGCTTATTACAAAGAAGAACCCATTGCGATGTTTATTAATATTCCAGATGTGAATCAGTACTTCAAATATTTCAATGGAAAGTTGGGGCTTCTTCAAAAACTACATTTACTTTGGATGAAGTTTAGAGGAAGCAATGATAAATTAACAGGTTTGGCTTTTGGAGTGGTACCTAAATACCAGGCCTTGGGCATTGATAGTTATTTAATTTATTGCTGCTATATCATGCTGCATAAAATAAAATTGTATAGCGGTTACGAAATGGGCTGGGCTGCAGACTGGAATCCCAAAATGGTCAATATTTATAAAAGTTTAGACGCTCAACCTAGCAGAGAAATGGTCACTTTTAGACATATTTTTAACCCCAGCGTCCACCCTTTTGAAAGACATCCTCCTATGGATTATAGTGCAAAATAAGGGCACGCAATAAGGACCTAAATGGGGCTTTAACAATTAGGGGATAAGATTTATTTCCCCGGTGAATACTTTTGATTTTGAATGTGTATATTGCGCGTCAACTATGGATAATTTCGTCGTTTCAGCAAGAAAATATAGGCCCCAAAACTTTAATACAGTGGTGGGACAAGCGCCTATTACTACTACTTTAAAAAATGCCATTTTAAACAATCATTTGGCGCATGCCTTTTTGTTTTGTGGACCAAGAGGAGTAGGTAAAACAACTTGCGCGCGTATTTTAGCCAAAACCATTAATTGTACCAGTATTACCAAGGAAGGAGAAGCTTGTAATACTTGCGAGTCTTGTGTTTCCTTTGAAAAAGGGGCAAGTTTAAATATTCATGAATTAGATGCGGCTTCTAATAATTCAGTGGATGATATTAGAACCCTAGTAGAGCAAGTGCGCTTTGCACCACAAGCAGGAAAATACAAAGTATATATAGTAGATGAGGTACACATGTTAAGTACCAGTGCCTTCAATGCCTTTTTGAAAACATTAGAAGAGCCACCACCCTATGCTATATTTATTCTAGCCACTACAGAAAAACATAAAATTCTTCCTACCATTTTAAGTCGTTGCCAAATTTTTGATTTTAGACGCATTACTTCTAATGATACAGTAGCACATTTAGAAGAAATTATTGGTAAAGAAAATATCAAGGCCGAAAAAAACGCATTGCAATTGATTGCACAAAAAAGTGAAGGTTGTATGCGTGATGCCTTAAGTATTTTAGATAAAATTGTAAGTTTTTCTAATGGGGCTTTAACATACGAGAACACACTTGAGCATTTAAATATTTTAGACGAGGCTTACTTTTTTAAATTACTAGACCACCTTACTAAACA
>CALPSK010000069.1 GCA_943326215.1 Sediminibacterium ginsengisoli
AATATCTCCCAAAAATATTGCCAAATCAAGAAATAGAGCAAAATTGACAGAAATAGACCTAAAATAGGCACAAGTTGTCACTCATTTGGGCGCTATATTTGTGCCATGACAAAGGTGTATTTAAACAAGAAAATTAACCCCAGAATTGCACTAGGCCACCCCTGGATTTACAACAATGAAGTTGACCGAATTGCAGGGCCCATAGAACCCGGAGATATAGTGGAAGTTTACTTCTTTGATGGCCAATTAGCAGGCAGGGGTTATATCAATCCCAATTCTCAGATTATTATTAGATTACTTACCCGAAAAAGAGAAGAAATTGATGCTAATTTTTTCTATGAGAAAATTAAAACAGCCTGGGCCTATAGACAACAATTGGGTTATGTAGAGAACTGCCGATTAGTATTTGGAGAGGCCGATGGATTACCTGCTTTAATTATTGATAAATTCAATGACTATTTTGTTTTGCAAACTTTATCCTTAGGTATTGATATTTGGAAGCCTGCCATTGTGGATGCGCTTAAAAAAATATTTACTCCTAAAGGAATTTACGAAAGAAATGATGTGCCTGTTAGAGAATTAGAAGGACTCACACAAGTAAAAGATTTTTTAACAGATCCCTTCCCTACTGAAATAATTATTAAAGAAAATGATTTACAATTCTATGTAAATATTGAAACTGGACAGAAGACGGGCTATTTTTTAGACCAACAAGATAATAGAAGAGCTATTAAAGATATTGTAAAAGGAGCCGATGTATTAGGGGCCTTTACTTATACGGGTACTTTTGAAATACATGCTGCTCATTATGGAGCAAAGTCGGTATTAGGTATTGATATTTCAGAAAGCGCCGTTGCACAGGCGAATAAAAATGCTGCTTTAAATAAACTAGATCATATAGTGAAGTTTGAAGCGATGAATGCATTTGATTTATTAAAAAAATGGGGTAAAGAAGGTAGAAAATATGATGTGGTGATGTTGGACCCTCCTGCTTTTACAAAAAGTAGAAACAATATAGATAAAGCCGTTACAGGTTATAAAGAAATTAATTTAAGAGGTATGCAAATGCTTCGTAATGGTGGCTTTTTAGTAACATCAAGTTGCACCAACCTAGTGAGCCCTGAATTATTTTTAGAGACTATTCAAATGGCTGCCTGGGATGCTAAGAAAAGAATTCGTCAAGTAACTTATCAGTCACAGTCTAGCGACCATCCTATTATTTGGGGTATGGAAAATACACACTACTTAAAGTTTTTGATTGTAGAAGTTTGCGATCGATAATTTTATATTCTATAAAAATTAACATGAAGCAAAAAGGGTCCCAATGTATTGGGACCCTTTTTAAAAATCATAAGAGGTCAAAATTGTTTGGGCTTATATTTTATAAAGCCCTAACAATTGGCGACATTTCAGTTCAATTTATTCAAAGTAGTTTGAATGGCTTCAAAATTAGGTAAGTCACCAGGGGTTGCACAAATTTCTTCGTATTGAATAACACCCTCTTTGTCTACTACAAATGCTGCACGCTTACTTACACCTTGCATTTCAAAAGCAGGGAATACATCATACTTCACACCGTAATCAGCAATGGCTGTTTTATTAAAATCACTTAATAGAGAGAAATTTAATTTTTGTTCTTCTTTGAATTTACCTAAAGTAAATAAAGAGTCTACAGAAATACCTAAGACCACTGCATTAGCAGTATTGTAGGTACCGATATTGTCTCTAATACTACATAATTCTGCAGTACAAACGCCTGTAAAAGCTAAAGGAAAAAATAATACGACTACATTTTTACCTTTATAGTCTGCTAAGTTTACCGCCTTTTTTTCTGTATCAAAAAGTGTAAATGCCGGTGCTGGTTTACCCATTAAATTGCTCATGTTTATTGTATTTTTATTGTTTTAATTCTAAGGATACAAAAGTAAAATTCTTTACTGAATTCTAGTTTAAAGCCTATGTTATTATATTATTTTTTTTCTCTTTTCGAAAGCTCATTGACCGAATCCATTAATTCTTTAAACTCAATGGGATGTTTTTGTAAATAATCGATGGTATTGTAAAACTCCACTCTATCTACCTTATTTAAATCAAATATTTGCTGGTAAAATTCGATGTTTTTTTTGTCTGCCTTCCAGGTACTATCGACAACAGATACCCTAGAATAATACTCATCGGCTTGCATTAACTGCCAAACCACTGTTTGCATGGTTTTCATATCAACGCGCTTGTCCTTAGGGGATGGTGTAGAACAGCCCAGTAAAACACAAGTAAGTATCATTAACTTTTTCATTCTAGTTTTTCTTTATACTTGTTAATATTAGCAATATCTAATAAAGATAAAGTGGTAAGTAATTGTTTTCTAGTGGCTTTATCCGATTTATTAAAAATGCCCACAATTTCAGAAAATTTAGCCTGCATGATGATAGGAATAAGCATTCCACTCACCGCGCCCTCGTTCATTTCTTGTAAATTCATTAAAGCATTTAAGATATTACTCTTAGCAAGTTCTGGTTTTTCTGTCATTTGATCTAAACCCTCTCTATAATAACTATAAATTATATCATGTACCTTATCGTTGCCACTCTTGGTTAGGTTATCTATTAAAACATATCTATTTCTTTGGCCATCATAACTTTTCCAGCCACTAATACCACTAGCCTCTGGCGCATTGAAAACTATATTGAGTGCTTTATTGAAATAAGGCATGCCGGCCTTCGGTGCAAAGGAATCATAATCTAGTCCTAAAATAATATAAATATAATAAGCGAGTGTGGCAGTTAAATTTGACTCTAAGGGGTCGGTTCCTTGAATTCTATTTTCATTAAATTCAATAGGTTGAGAGAGCTGATATTTAAAAGTAAAATTAGCATCCTGCATATTCAATACAGAACTACTATAACTCGCATTATGAACAGGCCTATTGGAAACAATACTTAATTTGGCATCGTATACGTTTGTGCCAGCCACCGATTCAATAGTAATATAAAAGCTACAATCAATTTTCTCTTCGTTGGAAAATGCGTCGTTGGACCATTTACGTTGATTGATAAAATCTCTTAATTGAGTTTGTAGTTGAGGGAATATTTTAGGATCGACTTGGTTGTCCACTTTATTAGACTGAATGGTGATTGAGGCGGCTAGTTCTTGCGCATATAAAAGATGCGCAGTGCCCATGATCATAAAAATGGTAAATAATAGTTTCTTATACATAGTCTACCTAATTAACCCTAAAATACAAAAACGTCCCGATACCTCAATAGTAGGGGACGTTTTAATTTTGCAAAAGCAAATACTAGCGAAATAAATCGGTTTCTTCGTTTTTACGGTAATATATTTTGTCATCGATAAATTCAGCAGTGGCTAAAATAGCGGGATTTGGCATACGCTCATAAGCCTTAGAGATTTCGATTTGCTCCTTGTTCTCGTGAATCTCTTCCAAGCTATCGGTATGACTAGCAAACTCTTCTAATTTACTGTGCAATTCTTCTCTTACAGAAATACTAATTTGATTGGCTCTTTTAGAGATAATAGAGATAGACTCATACAAGTTACCTGTCTTCGCTTTTAAGGCTTTCAAACTTTTTGTTTCTACAACAGAAGGGGTGTTGGCACCCATATTTCTTCTTAGTTTACTCATTTTATTAAATTTAAAAAATTATCTGTTTGTTTCTTTATTTTTTGTGCTTCAGCCATTAATGGACTGTCGCTGTAACGGTCTACAAAATCGTTATACTCTGCTACCACTTTATCAAATCTTTCTTTTTGCTTATCTACAAAACTGTTTTCAGCAAATTGATAATAAGCTTTTAAAGTAAGTAGTTTATACTGGTCTGCGTTTTTTGAATCTGGATATCCATCAGACAATAAACCATAAGAAATAGCCGCCGCTCTGTAAAGTGCAAGGTCTGAATACAAGGTAGCTGTTTTATAGTCCTTCAATTCTAGCTTGGCTCTTGAGGCATCAATTACTTCAGTGGCGTCTTTTACTCTTGTACTCGTAGGATGTCCATCAATAAATTGTTGCATTAATTGAATGGTTCTATTCGTAGTGGTTTGATCTAATTCTGCTTTTGGTGAACGCTTAAAATAAGTATAAGCTCTTAAATAATCCACTTCTTCCGTTCTTGGACTATTAGGAAAATACTCCACAAAAGTTTTAAATAAATTTTCTGCATTTTCATAGTCCTTATCGAAGTAGTATGAGTTCGCAAATTTTAAATATAATTCTTCATAGCGAGGTGTTCCTTTCACAAAAGGTATAACTGATTCAAAGAGCTGCTGTGCGTTAGAATATTTTTTTTGTAAAAAATAACTCTCCGCCATTTTTACCTTATAATCGACATCTTTATTCTTTAAAATTTTTTGGAATTTTGAAGTACAAGACGACAAGGCCAAAACAAGACAAAAAGCAACAAATATTCTATTCATACAGGGATGCAAAATTAACTAATAATCCTCAATTTATGACGAAAATCGTCCAAATTGGGGGCTGTGGCGTTAAGATTATTATAAAAAAAGCCCCGAATAGCAACGCTAAACGGGGCTATATCAATTACTTAGACTAGATTAAGCGTCCTTACCGGCTGCATTATCGTCATCCATTTTAGCTCTGATCTCAGCTAAAGCACCTAGGTCACCTAAAGTAGATTTCTCCACTTTAGCCTGGATAGTTTTAACTGCTTTTTTAGTCTTCTCAGTTTCCACTTTCGCTTCTTTCTTAGCTACTTCTTTTTCTTCAGTGATAGCTTGTTCCCAAATTCTAGCATGGCTTACTACAATACGCTTTTCATTACGATCAAATTCGATCACCATGAACTTCGCTGTTTCTTCCGCTTGAACTTGTTTGCCATCTTCTTTCGCTAAGTGACGATTCGGTGCAAAACCTTCAAGACCATGAGGCAATTGTACAATCGCACCTTTTTCATCCTTGCGGCTGATGGTACCATCATGAATAGATCCGATTGCAAAAGTTTGCTCTAATGCATTCCAAGGATCTTCTTCTAATTGCTTATGTCCTAATTGTAGTTTTCTGTTTTCTTTATCAATGTTTAAGATAATGATATCGATAGACTCTCCCACTTTTACATACTCAGAAGGGTGATTGAAACGCTTCAACCAACTTAAATCGCTGATGTGAATCATTCCACCAATGCCTGATTCTAATTCAATAAACACACCGTAAGGAGTGATATTTTTTACAAGCCCTTTGTGTTTGCTTTGTTCTGGGAATTTGCTATCGATAGCGCTCCAAGGATCTTGAGACATTTGTTTAATACTCAAGCTCATCTTACGTGCATCTTTATCTAAGGTTACCACTTTCGCTTCATGCTCATCTCCTAATTTGAAGAATTCTTTTGCATTGATAGGTGTGTTCGCCCAAGTAATTTCAGATACGTGTACAAGACCTTCAACACCTGGTTGAATTTCTAAGAAAGCACCGTAGTCTTCAATGTTTACTACTTTACCTTTTATAACACTACCTTCTAATAATACTTGTGGTAATACATCCCAAGGGTGTGGAGTTAATTGTTTTAAACCTAAGCTGATACGTTTTTTGTCATCATCAAAATCTAATACAACCACTTGAATTTTTTGATCTAATTTAACCACCTCACTTGGGTGAGAGATTCTACCCCAAGAGATA
>CALPSK010000070.1 GCA_943326215.1 Sediminibacterium ginsengisoli
AAGTGAAAATTTTTCATACCCCCGGGATGCCGGAGCAAAGCGACGGCCATCCCCAAATAATTTAAAAGGATTTTCTTGATGCCGACAAACAAAGTGAAGTCGGCCATCCTTGTTTGAAAAAATTTAAAAGCTAATTGACCAAATAAGGAGCTATAATACCCTGCCATATTTTATAGCCTTCTGCATTCATGTGCAATTTGTCGGATAAAAATATATGGGTAAGAATGTTACCATTGTCATCTAACATGCTGTTGTAAACATCTATATAGTTAGACTTCTTTTGCTGCTCCATAAAGGCTTTAATAAGACTGTTGGCTTTTTGCATGGTTTCTAAATACTTTTCTCTGCTAGGACTTGGCTTCATAGAAATATATGAAATAGTTACTTTTTTATATCTAGAACGTATAAGTTGGTGTAGTTTTTTTACGCGCTCAAAAACGGTATCCGCCGTAATGGATGGACCACCAGTTAAATCGTTTTCACCGCAGTAAATAATTATTTGTTTGGGATTATACTTGAAAATAATATCTTCTGCATACAAGGTCATATGCGGCAGCGAAGAACCTCCAAAACCTCTATTAATAATGGTATGATTTGGAAAATAAGTAGCAACGTTTTTCCAGTTGGTAAAGCTAGAGCTTCCGATAAGTAAAATAGCATCTTTAGCTGGTGCTGTAATGGAATCTGCTCTTCTAAACGCCTTTATTTCGTTGATAAATGGTTGACTAAATACACTACCATTTAATGCAACAAGTGTTACAAAAACTAAATATCTAAATAATAATTTCATACAGTTTATTTTAAATAAACACAAGGTTTATATTGGTATACGCTTACCTAAATGCTTCGGGTGAGGGTATAATTACTTTTATTAGGTCTTTTTAATAAATTTAATGCACTAATATCATACCAATAATAAGAAGATATTCTATTAAATTGACTTTATTGACTAATTAAATACAATAAAGGGATAAAATAGTACCGCCATTTATATTGATAATTATATATATTTGATAAAATGATTGCTATATGAAAAAAATGTTCTTTTTTTTTCTTTTACTTACTGCTTTATTCTCGCAACAAGGTCAAGCACAAACTAAGAAAATTACTGGTAAAGTCTTTGACGAGACAGGAGCTCCTATTAATGGAGCAACCGTTGCTGTAAAAAATTCAAAGGTTGTTACGCTAAGTAACGATAAGGGAAGTTTTACACTAGATCTTCCTTCAAGTGCTACAAGAATAGTTGTCACTTTTGTAGGTATGGAAACAACCGAATTGAACGTATCCAATAGAACTAATGTAACTGTTTCTTTAAGATCTATTGCTTCAGCATTAGCCGACGTGGTAGTAATTGGTTATGGCACGGTGAAGAAATCTGATTTAACAGGTTCTGCCCAAAGATTAAATAGAGAGGATATTATGCGTGACAATCCAGGTAATATTTTGCAAGCGATGCAAGGTAAATTAGCGGGTGTAAATGTTACGCAAAATGATGGTGCTCCTGGCGCTGGACTAAGCATTAGGGTTCGTGGATCTAACTCATTTTTGGGTGGTACAGAACCTTTGTATGTAATAGATGGAGTGCCTTTTAATAATAGTAGTAGTGGAACAACGCCTGAGTCTCTGGGTGGAGATGAAAAGCAAACACTTAATGCATTGGCTTTTTTAAATCCAAATGATATTGAGTCTATAGACGTATTAAAAGACGCATCCGCTACTGCCATTTATGGTTCACGTGGCGCCAATGGTGTTGTATTAATTACTACTAGAAAAGGCAAAGTAGGCAAAGACAAAGTAGAGTTAAATATAACAGTTGGCATGGCAGAGGTTTCTAAAAGAATTCGTATGCTATCGCCATTAGAATATGCGAATTTTCAAAATATTTCTTACCAGAATTCCAATAAATATGATGGTACAAATTATTCTTTGTTGTATCCGACGCTTTCTTTGTATGAATCGGATAACAACAATTGGCAGGATAAAATATTTACAAAGGCATTAACGCAACAATATAGCTTAAATGTATCTGGCGCCTCTGAAGCAGGTAGCCATAACTTAACATTTGGCTATGTAGACCAGGAAGGCGTAATTCGTACTTCGGGCTATAAAAAAATGAATATTAGTTTTAACCTAAACAGAAACCTAGGTAAGATTTTTAAAATTGGTACCAGTACGTCAATTTCTAATTCAACAACCAAGGGTGTTAAAACCGGTACCGATAAATCAGATGCTGCAAGTGCAGGTGTGGTTCGCTCTGCGCTCACCTATCCTGCAACCATTAGTATTTTAGATGAGTATGATGGCTTAGGTGATGACTTTATCACCAACCCCTATATTTATGTAAATGATGTTTTAAACAGAGTCACTGCAACTAATATTTTTTCTTCAAACTATTTGGAAGCGACGCTGCATAAAGATTTAAAATTCAGACAAAATATTGGATTTAATTACGGCGCAAATACCCGTGATCAATACTACCCAAGAACGGTTTATGAAGGTTTTGCTTCTAAGGGTTGGGGATTAAAATCTGATAACAATTGGTCAAGTATTGTTTCTGAAAGTATCTTAACTTATAATAAGAAAATTAACAATCATAGTTTTACGGCTACTGCCGCTTCTACCTTTGAACAAAATATGGGTAACTCAAAAAGAGCAGAGGCTAAAACTTTCCCAAATGATTTGTTGCAAAATGAAAACCTGCAATCTGGAGAACAAATCTTACCCATTATTACTAATAAGTACCAATCTAACTTATTGTCTGTATTAGGGCGTGTTAATTATACCTATGCTGATAAGTATGTAATTTCTATTTCGCACAGAAATGACGGGTCAAGTAAATTTGGTAAAGACAATAAGTGGGCTGCTTTTTCTTCTGCAGGATTAGCATGGAAGATGCATAAAGAATCTTTTATCAATAAAATAGATCCCATTAGTGAATTAACAATTAGGGCAAGTTACGGTCAAACTGGTAATCAGGGTATAGGATCGTATGCTTCGCTTTCTAAATTGGCCATCTATAATTATACATTTAATGGAGTCGTGCAAACTGGATTAGCGGATGACGTATATTCAGGTCCAGCTAATGCCGGATTAAAATGGGAAACGACCAATGCTTACAATGCTGGATTAGACCTAGGCTTATTTAAAGGAAAAATAAATACACATGTAGATGTGTATTTAAAACAAACCAATGATTTATTGCAATATATTACTACACCTTCTTCTACTGGTTTTCAACGTCAATTGAGAAATTCTGGTTCTGTAGAAAATAAGGGTTTAGAAATTGCGTTAGATGCAATGGTGTTAAGTAATAAAGATTTTCAATGGAAAACAAATTTCAATATCTCCTTTAATAGAAATAAAATTATTTCTTTAGGTGGTGATGTAAAAGAGCAATTTGCAAGTAACATTTCTACCCGTGACGCACCATTTATTCAACGTGCTGGACTGCCAATTGGTTCATTATACGGCTACGTAGAAGACGGCTATTTTGATAATGAAGCGGAAGTAAGAAATTCATTAGTTTATAATGGCCAACCTTCAAATATCATTGGGCGCATGATTGGCGAGATCAAGTATAGGAATTTTGATAATGATCCAACTTCTATCTCTGTTAATGATCGCGTGGTAATTGGAGATGTGAATCCAGATTATACTTTCGGATTCACCAATAATTTTAAATACAAAAGTTTTGATTTAAGTATTTTTATTAATGGGGTGCAGGGAAATGATATTGTAAATATGAACAGTGTTTGGAATGCCAATATTGGTACTTCAAAAAATGTAACCTTAGCCATGTTTAATGGTGCATGGAAAGAAGGGGCAGATAATTCAAATGCCTTAGCGCCAAAGCCTATTAGACAGTTCTGGAGAACCTTGCCATTTACTAGAAGATTTATTGAAGATGGTTCCTTTGTAAGAATTAAAAATGCAACCCTTGGCTACACTTTGCCTGCAAAATTAGTTAAGGGCATTAATGCAATTAGGGTATCTGCAGGTGTAAATAATTTATACACGTTTACTAAGTATACAGGCTTTGATCCTGAAATTAATAGCTATGGAGATAATCCGGCTTTATTTGGTGTAGACTTAGGCGGTTTCCCTAATTCAAAAACCTACAACATTGCAATTAAATGCAACTTTTAAATTATTCTAAAACTAATTATATGAAAATAAATAAATCAATTAGCTGGAAAGTTATACTGCCGGTATTGTTATTTTCGACCTTCTCTTGTCAGAAGGTATTGGAAGAAAAGCCTTTGTCTTTTTTATCTCCAGAAAATTTTTATAAAAACGAGGCGGATGCTAAAGCAGCTATCAATGCAGTATATAGTACATTGTATACCTATGATTTGTATTTACAGCCTATGTGGAATTTAACCATGCTTGATGACGATCATGTATCTGGCGCCGATTGGTTTTTAGGGACGTCTGGTGCAGGAAACCCTCAAGGATATTGGGGCGTAGATGGTCCTTGGGTGGGTTGTTATTCTGTTATTTCTAGAGCCAATACCGTACTTGAAAATGTGGCTACAATTAATACCAACATTGATGCTACTATAAAAAATAGGATTTTGGGCGAAGCTTATTTCTTTAGAGGTTGGGCCTATTTTCAATTGGTTCAATTGTATGGTGGTGTGCCTATTCGTTTAAAATCATTATCATTAGATCCTAAAGCTAGTATGGCAAGGTCATCGGTGGCAGATGTTTACAAGCAAGTAATTGCAGATTTTAAAAGTGCTGAAGCAAATTTATTACCTACTTCAGATACTAAATCAGGTGAACCTGGTAGAGTAACAAGAAGTGTTGCAAAAGGATTCTTGGCAAAAACCTATTTAACAATTGCTTCAGGTGCTGCAACAGGAAATGTAAGTGTTAGGGGTGGTAAAGATAATGGAATGTATACTTACCCTAAAACTGTTGTTGCAGGACTCGAAAATATCTCTTCTAAAGATTACTATATACTTGCAAGAGACAAGGCATTAGAAGTGATTGCAAGTAATGAATATTCAATGTTTGCCAATTGGACGGATATGTGGAGTAAAGCAGGAAGAAATAAGACAGAGCATATGTGGGAGTTACAAGCATTGGGTGGCAGTAGTTTTGTAAATGAACTACATAATTACATGTCTTCATTTTCTACTTTTGGAAGAGGCGCTATGTGGTTTACAAACAATCATTATAATGATTATGATACCACAGACATTCGTGTATTAAAAGGGGTTGTACATAATTATGAAATGAATAATGCAGCTAGAACCAAATACTTCTATCCATCTTGGCAGTCTTATAATTACAAATTTATCAATGGGGCTACTTATGCAAACACCCCAGCCACTGATGATCGCGCTTACACCATTAAGTATAGTGATGTGGCTGATCCTACCGTATCAAGAAGCGATGCGCATTTTCCAATGATACGTTACACGGAAATGTTTTTGATTGTTGCGGAAGCAGATAATGAAATTAACAATGGCCCTACACCCCAGGCATATACTAACTTAAATACCATTCGTACAAGAGCTAAAACACAAACAGCACCTGCTAATTTAACCCGCGATGAATTTAGAAGTTTTGTACTAGCCGAAAGAGCAAGAGAATTTGTTTTTGAGGGTATAAGAAGGTATG
>CALPSK010000071.1 GCA_943326215.1 Sediminibacterium ginsengisoli
CCACCTGGTTGAATACTCGCAATTTTCACACCATTGTCATCCTGCGTTAATTGAGCACCAATGCCATAGAAAGTACCACTCATTTGCTCAGTGAATGATCTTTTTTCAACAGGCGCGAAATAATCGGTATGCGGATCCATTAAACCCGTGATGGTATTTAAAAAAGATTCAAATCTTTTTTCTTTATCAAAAGTTTTTTCTAAAAGGCTAAATCTTTTTAAATAATTTTTTTTGATGGTCGCGCGTGCATCTGCTTCTAACTCAACATCTGTTTTAACGATGAAATTATCTTTAACAGTATCTTTTATTTTACTAGTATCTTTTATTGCTTTTGCCTTAGCATATTTTTCTCTGTCTTCAATTAAACTAACATATCTGTCTAAAACTTTATACTTAATAGCTTGGTTCCATCTTTTTACTCTTTCTGCTTCATTACTTGCATAGCTCATTTTATCGGTATCTACCATTAAAGAGTCGTCTGTGGTGAAATCAAATGGCTTATCAATAACAGATTCAAAAATAGCTTTAATTTGTTTTGCCCTTCTTTCATAAATAGCATTAGCAGCTGGTTCAAATTGAATAGCTGCTCCATGTATTTCATCATCAATACTTGTCGCAAAAACTTTTAAGGAATCAATATCTGTTTGAAGTAAAATATTTTTTTCAGGATCTAAGTTTTTTAAATACGCGTCGAAAACTTCTTTTGAAAATTTATCATCAATCACCCTTGGGCTATAATGCTCACTTTCTAATAAACGGCCTACTGTAGACAATAGTTTTCTATGTCTAATTTCTGAAGGTTCTGAAGCTGTAGTATTAAAGGTGTTAAAAGCGAAAAACAACCCTCCTACTAGTACTAAAGTGGCAAAAAATTTCCACTTATTTTGTTTTACGTATGTCATAATCTCGTGCATGAAGTATTTCAAAAATAGTATAAAATGCCTATCATAGGACTATAATTGAAATAAAGCCATCATTTTTGTGACAAATTTATAAAAACATCGAAAACTTCTTTCTTTGGTTCCTTATTTAACGTATTTTTGCGACCCTAAATGGAGGGCGTAGCTCAGTAGGTTAGAGCGACAGTTTGTGGATCTGTAGGTCGTGGGTTCGAGACCCATCGTTCTCCCCAAAACCTATCCTTTCCGATCATTCGGGCGAAGGATAGGTTTTTTTATGTTAACTAGTTTTGTATGCATATAATTTTATTGCCTTTATTAGTAGCCTGCTTTGGCTGGCTTATTAGCTGGGGATTTATTAAAATCCTTTTCTTCCCTCATCAAAGCATACGCTTGGCCGGAAGGCAGTGGCAAAGTCTTTTTTCAAAAAAGGCAGGTCAAATTTCAATTGGTCAAATACTACCTGAATTAACACAGGGTGATAGCTTTCAAAAATTACTTCCTTTTATAGACGCCAAATTGAATGAGTTTTTTAAAGAAAGACTAGTTCAAAAAATGCCTGTTATTTCTATGTTTATTGGTGACAAAACAATTACCCAACTAAAAGAAGTCTTCTTGGAAGAGCTAGCGCAAATTTTTCCTGACCTTCTATCCGAATTTACGCAATCATCAGCAAATACCTTTTTGTTGAACTTAGAGACTAAATGGTCTAAAAAAATTGAACAATACTTGCTAAAAGCCAGTCAAAAAATAAGAATTATGGCATTCTGCCTAGGTTTTATTTGGGGCCTAATTTTACAATTCATTTTAAGTACCCTATAAATTGCCGTTTATACAATCTTAATACCATCCTTAGAGATTATGGCAGATATTTGCAGCTTAAATAAACCTAGGGAACAAAAACGCATCAAAGTAGTATGAAAAATATATTTATCCTTATTTCTTTTGTATTCATTCAAATGAGTGTCAACGCGCAAATTCCTGCATCTGTTGCAGCCAGAGCGGGTGGAGGGGCTACTATGAATCAGGGCCATTTTTATGGTAAAATAGTGGACGAGAGTAATAAAGGAATCGATGGCGTTACCCTTCAAATAAAAGGAAGCAAATTCGACCCTGTTACCAAAAAAACAACAGATGTTATTTTAGGCACCATGTTAACAGCCGCGAATGGAGATTTTAGTTTTGAAAACTTACCTGTGATGGGCAATTTCAAACTAAGCATTTCAAGTGTAGGTTATAAAAAATTAGAAAAACAAATAAGCTTTGGCATTAAAATGGGAGGCGGACAAAGTATGCAAGCAATGATGGCCTTAGTGGATAAAGATTTAGGCAATATTAAATTAGAACAAGACGCGACTCAATTACAAAGTGTGACTGTCACAAGCAGCGCTAAGCCACAATTTGAAATGGGTATTGATAGAAAAATATTCAATGTAGACAAAAACTTAGCAAGCACGGGACAAACAGCAGTAGAAGTGATGAAAAATATTCCCAACTTAAATGTAGACATTGATGGTAATGTAACATTAAGAAATGCAACACCTACCTTATTAATTGACAACCGCCCTACTACTTTAACCATGGATCAAATTCCAGCAGACATTATTGATAAAGTAGAAATCATTACCAATCCTTCAGCTAAATATGACGCATCAGGCGGCAATGCTGGAATTTTGAATATTGTGTTGAAGAAGAATAAGAAGAATGGTTATAATGGAGGCCTTAGAACAGGTGTGGATATGCGAGGTAGAATCACCTCAGGTGGCGATCTAAACTTGAGATCCAATAAAATTAACTTTTCGGCAAGTGGCAATCTTAGAAATAATAAATCAATCAGCACGATTGACAACTATAGAGATATTCTTTTAACGCCGACGCCAAATAGTATTAGTACTTACACAGACAATATTGGCTTAAGCGCCTTTTCTTTTTATAGAGCAGGATTTGATTACTTAATTGACAATAGAAATACCTTCTCCCTTTTTGGAAATATAGTAAAAGGGGATTTCGAAAACGCGTCAACTCAAACAATTGACTCTATTTTTAATGGCGTCAACAGAGATAATAATATAGCGCTCAACAATAATTCTATATTTTCATTTTTAAATAAAGGAACTCAAGCGAGCTTCAAACATTTGTTTGCAGAAGCAGGTCACGAATTGAGTGCAGATTTTAATTACAATGAAAGTACCAATGACAATAACTCTTTAATCAATTCGTCTATTATCAATCAAAGAACCATTGGATCTGGATATAATAAAAATTATACCTCTAATATTGATTATGAAAGATTATTGAAAAGCGATGTTAAGTTTGAAGCGGGTATTAGAATGAATAATCGTAATGAATTCAATGCAAGAGACCAATTTAGAAATGAAATATTAGTGAATAGCATTAGTAATCAACTAAAATACAATGAACAAGTTTTAGCTGCTTATACCAACTTAGGAGGAAAGAAAGATAATCTTAGTTACCAACTTGGATTCAGAGTAGAAAATAGAACATATACTGTGAATGTACTAAATAAACAAGGGCAGGATTCTTTAGAAAATATAATTAAACTCCCAATTTCTTTATTCCCTAGTGCCTTTATTAGCTATAAATTAAACGATAAAACCGATTTTCAACTTAATTACTCTAAGCGTATCAACGCACCCAATCCATTCCAATTGCAACCATTCGCAGATTATAGCGATCCATTAAATATCTCAGTAGGTAACCCATCATTGAAACCTCAGTTCACACATTCATTTGAAATGGCCTATAATAATGTATATAAAAAGGGGTCAAATTTACTCGCAACTGCTTATTATAAATACAGCACAGACTTAATCACTAACTATATCTATAAAGACATCAACCCCATTAACAACGATAGTGCTTTTTACAGTTCCTTTATCAACGCCAATACCTCCAAAGTATTTGGTTTAGAAATAAGCAATAAAACAGCCATTACTAAATGGTGGGATTTGAATCTAAGTTTTAACTTATTCAAATCAGAAATTAATTCAACCATTATTGGTCAAGATGTGAACAACAACTTAACCAGCTGGTTTAGTAAAATGAACAATAACTTTAAACTAGTTAAAGGCTTGTCCCTACAATTTAGTGGGCAATACCAAGCTAAGACCATTCTACCTCCAGGTGGTAATTCGGGTGGTGGTGGTGGCGGTAGAGGCGGTGGAGGATTTGGCGGTGGCGGCGGATTTGGCGGACCACAGTCAACAGCACAAGGATATAATTTACCGAATTATGAATTTGACTTAGCCATCAGAAAAGATTGGACCTTGAAAGGCGGTAAAACTGCATCATTGACTTTGAGTGCAAGTGACGTATTTAAAACAAGAGTCATCCAGACGTATTCAGAGAGTTTATACTTTACACAAAATGTTACAAGAACAAGAGACCAACAGTTCTTTAGATTGAATTTCTCTTATCGATTCGGAAAATTTGATGTGAATTTATTAAAACGTAAGAGTAGTAAATCAGAAGATGGTGGTGGCATGGATCAAATGCCTCCGCAATAAAGATAGTTATACAATCGTAGCCCAGGAGTGAACCTTTAAAAGTTTATTTCTGGGTTTTTCCTTCTAGCATAGGTACAAAAGAGAAAGTATCAAACTTTTCTTGCTTTACAGAGCCATCCTTTTTTTTGGTAAGCCTGAGCATTCTTTGTGCTGCATCAGATTCATCTAAAGGAATGATCATTTTGCCACTCACTTTTAATTGAGCCCATAATTTTTCGGGTATCTTGGGTGCAGCTGCAGTAATTAAAATTTTATCAAAGGGCGCTAATAGAGGAAGTCCTTCAAAACCATCTCCAAAGAAAAATTGAATAGTAGGATACTGTTCTTTAAAAAGAAAAGTAGGCGTTTGTTCAAACAATTGTTTTTGTCTTTCAATCGTAAAGACCTGGGCACCCATGGCGGCTAGTACCGTGGTCTGATACATACTACCCGTGCCAATTTCAAGCACTTTCTCCCCCTTCTTAATTTGTAGTAGTTGTGTTTGATAAGCTACCGTATAAGGCTGTGAAATGGTCTGGTCGGCAGCTATAGGAAAGGCGCGGTCTTCGTAAGCAATTTTATCAAAGGCAGAATCTAAAAAATAATGCCTAGGTATAGCATGAATGGCTTCCAATACTTTTACATCGGAGATGCCTTTTTCCTTTAAAATTTCTACTAATTTTTTGCGAAGTCCTTTATGCAAATAAGTATCTACTAAATCTTCCCATTTTCTCATGCTATTAATTTAATTGCATTGATGAAATGATGGCCTTGATTTTATCTTGAAGCATTTGATAAGTATGATCAAAACTTGCTTTGTCTTTTAATTTTGTATTGACGCTAAAGTAAAATTTTATTTTAGGCTCTGTGCCACTAGGTCTGGCTGAAATTTTAGTTCCATTGGCTGTTATAAATTGCAGCACATTGCTTTTCGGTAATTGAATTTTCCAAGTCTCCCCTGTTTCCAAATTTTTACCTATCTGTAATTCATAATCCAATAAAGTGGTTACCGCTTCGCCATCAATAGTTTTAGGAGGTGATTGCCTGTAGTCTTCCATCATCTTTGCAATCTCTGCCTGACCATTCATTCCATTTTTGGTTATGCTAATTAAGCTTTCATAGTAAAAACCATATTGCACATAAAGCTCAATGAGTTTATCAAATAAGCTTCTGCCTTTCGCTTTTTCGTAAGCAGCCATTTCACATAAAATGG
>CALPSK010000072.1 GCA_943326215.1 Sediminibacterium ginsengisoli
CTAGAATTTGTAGCCATTATATTAGAAGAGAAAGCCAAACTTACCAAGGATCAAACCGATGACCAACTGGTTCTATTTTTTAGAGACTTCTTTAAGGTAATATTATATATGATTGGCTTTTTATTAGTACTTCATTATGTATTCAATGAAAATATTGGCAATTTGGTGACTAGCTTAAGTATCGTAGGAGCCGCTGTGGCCTTGTCTATGAGAGAAAGCCTAGAAAATATAATAGCCTCTTTTATTATTTTCTTTGATAAACCCTTTACCATTGGAGATTTGGTGAAAGTAAATAATTTTACAGGCACCATTGAAAAAATTGGACTACGTAGTACCCGCATTCGCACACAGGATAAAACCTATATATCGGTACCCAATAAACAAATGGTGGATAATATAGTTGACAATATTAGTTTAAGAACACAGCGTAAAATTGAATTAGACTTACAATTAAATGTGACCACCACGGCTTCTCAATTAGCGGCTTATAGTAAGTATATTCAAAATGAAACTAGCCAGCTTAAAAATGTGAGTAATGTTATGGTCTATGTTTCAGAAGCAGGTAAGCAGTTTCATGTACTTCATATTGAGTGCTTAGTAAGTATGAACTTGGAATACAATGAATTTATAGTCTTGAAAGAAAAAATAAATGTAACTGCTATTCAATATGCGAATGATCATACTATTCAATTCGCAACCACTGTGTAAAATTCAAATCAGAAGTATACCTAGGGTGTTTAGATATTGAAAGAGAATCGACAGAGAAAGCGACAGAGTCTAGCTTTAAAGGGATTCCTTCAACGATACCAAGAACTGTTTTATATTTTTAAGACTATTTAAAACAGCAATATCTTTTTCTGCTTTTTCTTTATTATTCTTTAAATAAGTTTTAGCGCCTTCAATAGAATATTTTTTCTCACGTAGTAAAAAATACAACTGACGTAAAAATTCTATATCCTGTGCTCTAAATAATCTATCTCCCTTTCTTGTTTTTCTAGGTTGTAATTGTTTGAATTCTTTTTCCCAGTATCTTATCAAAGAAGTATTGACATTAAACCAGGTAGCCACTTCTCCAATAGGGTAGTATAATTTTTTTATCAATTCTTCTGAGGCAGGAATATTTAAAGTATGTATATCGGCGTCCATTGAAGCAAATGATTTTCTTCCTCTTTTGCTTGCTGCATGATGATGCGTAAGCGACATCGGTGTTCTAGAAACAGTGGGAAGTGGTTCTTCCTCCTCACTTGATACTAGTTCTAGTTTAGAAAGACTTTGTTTAGCAGCAACTGGTTTCTTTTTTTCAGCCGGCGCTTTAATATGCACTGGTTGCTCCCTTTCCATTCCAAATAAGTCAAGTTGATGCAAGTGTTTTGCCATAGAACAAAGTTAGGGGACTATGAATAGGAACTAAGCTTCCTAAATGATTGGTGGATAAATTGTTAAGTATGCAGTATTTTTGCTGATGCGCTTATTTATATTAACTAGTTCGAAATTTGCTATTCCAAGGCCCCAGCTTTGTCAGAAGGTATTGGATATCATAGAACTAGGATTAAGCTCAGCACATATTCATTTTTATATTGTAGGAGATCATCTGCCCGAGCCCTTAGTTCTTTTGGAGCAAAATAATGAGGCGGTGACCATTATCAAAGAAATAGCTGCAGAAAAATTAATCAAGGAAGTGACCAATGCTAGCATCATACATTTTGGTGCAGATCTAAAAGGAAGTGACCCCTTCCCGCATTATTTTATTCCCTTAACGCATCCAATTTTTACAAGAGAACTTTCCATGATCAATAGATGGTCATTACCAAAGAACTTTAAAAACTATGTAAAAAAATCTATAGCTACTTATGCTATTAATGAATGGACAACTATTTTTTTAAAAAATAAATATAAAGGGTACTCCACTAAAATTCAAGAAGCTTATTTACCTATTACTCGTTTACCTATTTATGAATGGGTGGCTTTAGCAGATGCTAAAAATAATTTAACTGAAGGAGCTAATTATTTTTTAGCCTTTCAACCTTTGAACGGCTTTGTGGATATGCTCAAAGAATTTTCTATTTTTAAAAAATGGCAACAAACCAATATGGCACTGGTTTTCATATTCGATAATGATAAAGAGCTTATGCAGGCCCAGACTTTATTAACGGGGTACAAGTTTAAAGATTCTATTTTCCTTAAGTCCATGTCTGATTTTGAATCCGCATGGATAGCAGCTGCTTATACTATTTTGTTTGGTACAATTCATTTTGATAAAACGGTTTTAATAGAAATGGCTATTGAATATAATATCCCCTTAGTTTTTAATAATGCAGAAAATCAAAGAAGCATAATGCCTGACACTTGGCAGCAAGCGGGTGAGCAGTTTAGTTTTGAAGAAAAAGGAGGACTCTCTAATCATTTCAAATTATATTATAAGGATGAAGTATACCTGCAAGGAAGGGCAAGAATGGGTAAGCAGTGGTTAACTGCTTTATATGAAGAAAAGAAGAAGGCCGGGCTTATTAAAATACCGCTAGCCATTAAGAGTTCGTAAGGTTCTTATTTAATTAATTTGTATTTTTGTGTTTCAAATTTTTAATATGCATCAGTCAAGTATTCAGGTTCAAATTGGTTTAGACGATCAAAAAATTCCTCAAAATATTAAGTGGTCTGCCTCCGATAGTACGGCTACGGAAGCACAGGAAGCACGCGCTATGATGCTTACTTTTTGGGATCCCACCGATAAAACGGCACTTCGCATTGACCTTTGGACCAAGGACATGATGGTGGATGAAATGGCTGATTTTTTTTACCAGAATTTAATGGGCATGAGCGATGCTTATTTAAGAGCCACCCAGGATGAAGCCTTATCAAATGAATTTAAAGAATTCGCTAAAACATTTTATACTAAATTCAGGGCTAGTCAACTTTCTGAAAATAATAAATAAAAGAAAACAATAAATAATCGAAAATATAATCAAGAATAGATAATCAACTAAATTAACAATACTAAATCAATAATATTATGTCTTTAGAAAACGATGTGATGTCTTTAATGAAAGACGCAATGAAAAACAAGGATGAAGCTTTGTTAAGAGGATTAAGAGCCATTAAGGCAGAAATTATAAAAGCAAAAACAGAACCCGGTGCGAATGGAGCTATATCTGCAGAAATAGAATTAAAGTTATTGCAGAAATTAGTAAAACAACGTAAGGATTCTTTAGCCATATACGAACAACAAAATAGAGCAGACTTAGCTTCTAAAGAATCGGAAGAAATTGCAGTGATAGAAAAATTTTTACCAGCGCAAATGAGTGAGGAGGATGTGAAAGCTGCTGTGCAAGCCATTATCACGCAAGTGGGTGCAGCTGGTCCTGGAGACTTAGGTAAGGTAATGGGAATGGCCACTAAACAATTAGCAGGTCAAGCAGATGGTAAAGTTATTTCTGCTATTGCCAAAACTTTATTAAGCGCCTAATACGATGTGGTTAGATATTCTCACAGGTACTATTTTAATTATTGCTATTTTACAAGGCTATAGAAATGGATTAATCAAAGCGGTCATTTCTTTTTTCTCCTTAATGATCGGCCTAATTCTTGCTTTTCAATTTGCAGGTTGGCTAGCTAATTTTTTAAAAGAACATACCAAGATAGCTTCTCACTGGTTACCCTTCATTTCATTTTTAGTTATTTTAGTTTTAGTACTTATTATATTAAAATTCATTTCAGGGGTATTACAACAAACAGCCGAATGGTTATTATTAGGCTGGTTGAATAAAGTATTAGGTATTGTTTTATATGGCTTCATTTACTTCACTATGCTAAGCGCCGTTATTTATTTTTTACAAGTTTTAGGGGTGATTCAAGTAGCTGAAATGAAAGACACATACACCTATACTTATCTACAAAAATGGTGGCCTTATTGCATGGGAAAAGCTGCTATTTGGATTCCTTCCATTAAAAGCAGTTTCACTACCTTTTCAAACCCCTTTAAGTAAGGTCCAAAACTTGCAGAATTCATTGATGCTGAATAGGTTAACAAATTGTTATTTATTCCATATCTAGGGATTTAGTATCCTCTTGCTTTTCTCATTTTTAAAACGAATTAACTACCTTTAACACTTAAGGAACCTAGGGTTACCACATTCATTTGAACCTATTAATAAATAATGGAATACGAAATTATAAAAGACGGAAACTTTGATTACCTAGAAGTAGGCGAAGGGGAAACCTTAATGCTCTGTCATGGACTTTTTGGTGCCCTTAGTAACTTCTCAGACCTCATTGAAAAATTTAGACATACCCATAAAGTGGTAGTGCCCATATTACCCTTATTTGATTTAGATATTTTACATACCAGTGTAGCTGGTTTAGAAAAACATATTGCCGCTTTTATTGAATATAAAAATTACACTAATATTCATTTATTAGGTAATTCTTTAGGCGGTCATGTTGCCTTGGTATATATTTTAAAACATCCTGAAAGAGTAAAGTCACTTACTTTAACAGGTAGTAGTGGTTTGTTTGAAAACGCTATGGGAGATAGTTATCCTAAAAGAGGCGACTACGAATATATCAAAAACAAAACGGCACAAACTTTTTACGATCCTGCAATGGCCACGCCTGCATTAGTGGATGAAGTTTTTGAAATCACAAAAAATAGAATTAAAGTCATTAAAATTATTGCTTTAGCCAAGAGTGCTATTCGTCATAATTTAGGGGAAGAGTTGAATCAAATTCAGCAACCTACTTTATTAATTTGGGGAAACAATGATATTGTAACACCTCCCTTTGTAGCAGAAGAGTTTAAAAAATTAATTCCGAATAGTCAATTGCATTTTATTGATAAATGTGGACATGCACCCATGATGGAAGTGCCTGCTGAGTTTAATATTATTTTAGAAAAATTCCTAGGCTCTTTACCTAAATAATCATCTTATGATTGCAAATGAAATGGCTATAAAAGGTTTTCCTATGCTTCGATTGGAAGACACTGCTTCTTTTGTACTACAATGCATGGAAGATTATGAAGTACAACATTTACCTCTTTTAAAAGATGAATATTTTATTGGCTTAGTGTCAAAGGAATCGGTACTAGATATAGCCTTAGATCAAACCATGGCCTCGATTGCAGAAGGTTTGCTTCGTACTGGCGTAAATGGTGCAGCACATTTTACAAAAGCATTAGAATTATTTTCTAAACATGAACTTTCCTTATTACCTGTTCTAAATGAGCAACAAGAATGCGTGGGAGTCATTACACAGAAAATTTTAAATGAAAATATAGCGCGATTTATAGGAGCAGAACAAAATGGAGCCATCATAGTACTATCTATTTCTCCTTATCAATATTCTTTAGCGGAGATGAGTCGTTTAGTGGAAACCAATAATGCTCAAATTTTACAATTGAATAGTTTTTTTGAGCCCGCCAATGGTGCTATGATTATCACTATTAAAATTAACCAAGAAGAGGCCTCTGCTATCATCTCTACTTTTCAGCGCTATGATTATCAAGTCCTGCATTACTTTGGCAAGTCACCACTGCACAATGATATTGAAAGTCATTACCATCATTTAATGAATTATTTAGATGTGTAATAAAATAA
>CALPSK010000073.1 GCA_943326215.1 Sediminibacterium ginsengisoli
AATAGTTCCTTTTTTATTTTTAAGAGCCTTTTGTTTAGCAGTAGGGTCTTCGTCTCCAAATTCTAAAGTAATGCCATTAGGCAATTTATAATCTTTGGTGTTAAAACTAAAAATAATTTTACTAGCAAGTCCTTGTTTAGCATACTCACCATACTGCATCATAATTTCATAACTTCCGTTTTCCTTCGTGGTCGTAGCAGTCTTATATACTAAGGCTTCTACGGGGTCTATCCATAAAGTAGAAATAACCCAGTCTAGGTTATCGTCTGTAGGAATTAATTTAATCACCGTTAGGTTCTTACCATTCAATACCTGGTTGCCAGCGGGTATAGTGGTATACTGCTTTGTATTTAATAAAGTATTAATGGTTAGCGATACGCCACCTCTTGGTAACAAGGAAATACCCCCTTCTTTTTTTACTTTTAATAAATTGGGCTTTTTAAAATATACTTTCACTTTTCCTAAAGAGGCCTTGATAAAAGCAACATCTGTTTTCATAACCCCTTCTGCTACATAGTCGTTTACCTGTGCAAGCTTTTGACTTACTTTCTCTATTAATGGGTCGGTTTGGGCCATCGCGTTCACCGATAAAAATAAAGGGAAGGCAAAAGCCATAAAGTAACATAGAATATTTTTAGATTTTTTAGCTTGCATCTTAACTGAGTATATCTTTTTTCTTAATAATAATAACAGAGGCTGTTACAAATAAAATAATATGTAGGGTTAATACTAAAATAGAGGTTTTAATTTTTGCTATATTTAAAATACTTCCTCTAATGGCTTCATTATCCATATTCACTTTAATGTCGAAAAACTCTTTCCAATTATTCATATGCGTCGTAAATAAATAAGGCTTTACTAGATTGAATAAAGGAATATTTAAAGTACTTAAAATAGTAAAAAATACAATGGCGCTCATAGTGCCGACTATGGGCCCAATAGAATTACTAGACAAGCTTGACATCAAAAAACCAAGACTGGTAACGGTTAGCAAGGAAAAGCTAGCAAAAACAAAGGCACCTACATATCTCCATAAAACATCTGATTGTTCAATTAAGACCACATAATTTGACTTCATTAAAAATAAATCGTCGGTGCCAAATATCCACATGCTTACAAATAGCGCTAAAAAGGCCAACCATATTAATAGTAAAATGGTATAAATACTAGCGGCTATAAACTTAGCAATTACCCAATGGGTTCTACTATAGGGCGTACTAAATAATAAACGAAGGGTACCTAAATTAGCTTCACCTGAAATCATGTCTGCGGCAATTAAGGCTACCAGCAAGGGAACATGTACTAATAATAATTGTAATAGAATATAACAAATTAAATAACCATTCAATACTTTGCCATCTACGGTTAAAGTATCATTAATATCCTTCATTAAAAAACCTGCATAAGCATCCCCATCAATTTTTAAACCCAATTGAATCACTACTATTAGTGCCGCTATGGCACCAAAAGCAATATAGGTTCTAGGGCGTCTAAAAATTTTATATAATTCTATTTGTATAAGCGACCACATAATTAAGCGTTTGAAGTAATTTGTAAAAAATAGTCTTCTAAGGAATTCTTAGTTTCAATACCCAAGACCGCCACCCCAGCCTTGACAAGGCTTTCATTGAGTAAGGCAATTTCCAAAGTAGGTAATTTTAAATGTATGCCTTCCTTTCTAGGTAAAATATACTTACCAAAACTACCTGTCCTAATACTCGCTAAGGCTAGCTCGTCATTGGTGGTTTTAATTTGTACAATTCTTTTTTCAGGATCTAGCAATTCTTTAGTCACCCCTTCTACCATTTTTTTACCCTGATGTATAATTAATATCTGATGGGCCACTTGTTCTATTTCAGAAAGTAAATGAGAAGAAACAAATACGGTCTTGCCTTCTTCTTTTGCTAAATGCTGTATAAGTGCTCGAATGTCTGCAATGCCTTGAGGATCTAGTCCATTGGTAGGCTCGTCTAATATAATTAAACTTGGATTATGCACCAGCGCAATGGCAATGCCTAAACGCTGCTTCATCCCTAATGAAAATGTTTGCACTTTGTCTTGTGCGCGACCAGCCAAGCCCACTTTCTCTAAAGTGTTTTGAATATTACTCGCTTCAATTTTTTTCTTTCTTACTTTGGCAAATAACTGTAAGTGTTCTGTAGCACTTAAATAAGGATATAAATCGGGCCTTTCAATAATGGCACCCACCTGCTCTAAAATGGCGTCTCTGTTTTTTTGTATGGACTTCCCAAATAACTCAATATTTCCACTACTGGGGTGTATCAAAGACAAAAGCATACGAATAGTGGTGCTTTTCCCAGACCCGTTTTGGCCTAAAAAGCCAAAAACCTGACCTGCCTGGACTTCAAAGCTTAGGTTGTCCACTGCTTTCAGTGTGCCAAAATGCTTACTTATATTTTCTACTTTTATAACTGCCATACTATAATAATAACAAAAAACCCCAAACATAGTTCGGGGTTTTGTATCAATTTAATATTAACTAATACTATTTGTATTGAGGGATGATGCTATTGGCTAATTCTACCATTTGCTTCAATCCATCTTCAGGTAAATTACCTTTCTTAAATTCAGCTAGTACATTGGGTAATTTGTTACTCATCTCTAATAAGAAATGGGCTTCAAATTCTTTCACCTTACGCACCGCTACTTCTTTCAATAAACCATTTGTACCTAAGTAAATAATGGCTACTTGTTTTTCCACTGTGAAAGGAGTATACTGCGCTTGCTTTAAGATTTCCACGTTTCTAGCACCTTTATCAATTACCGATTTAGTAGCAGCATCTAAGTCACCACCAAATTTAGAGAAGGCTTCCAACTCACGGTATAAGGCCTGGTCTAATTTCAAAGTACCAGATACTTTTTTCATGGATTTAATTTGCGCATTACCACCCACACGACTTACAGAGATACCTACGTTAATCGCTGGACGAATACCAGAGTTAAACAAGTTACCTTCTAAGAAGATTTGTCCGTCAGTAATAGAAATTACGTTGGTTGGAATGTATGCAGAAACGTCACCAGCCTGTGTTTCAATAATAGGCAAGGCTGTTAAAGATCCACCACCTTTTACTAAATGCTTAATAGAGGCTGGTAAATCGTTCATGTTTTTTGCTACTTCATCATTCGCAATCACTTTTGCAGCACGCTCTAATAAACGACTATGCAAATAGAATACATCACCAGGATATGCTTCACGTCCTGGAGGGCGACGTAATAATAATGAAACCTCACGATAAGCCACCGCTTGCTTAGATAAATCGTCATAAACAATTAAAGCTGGACGACCTGTATCACGGAAGAACTCTCCAATGGCTGCACCCGCAAATGGAGCGTAGAATTGAAGTGGAGCAGGATCTGCTGCTGGAGCCGCTACAATAATGGTATAAGCCATCGCGCCATTATCTTCTAATGTTTTCATCACACCTGCAATCGTAGATGCTTTTTGTCCAATGGCTACATAAATACAGTACACTGGTTTACCAGCATCGTAGAATTCTTTTTGATTGATAATGGTATCAACACAAATTGCAGTTTTACCTGTTTGACGGTCACCGATTACTAACTCACGTTGTCCACGTCCAATAGGAATCATCGCATCAATGGCTTTGATCCCTGTTTGTAATGGCTCTTTTACTGGCTCACGGAAAATTACCCCTGGTGCTTTACGCTCCAATGGCATTTCATATAAGTCACCTTTAATAGGACCTTTACCATCGATAGGCTCTCCTAATGTATTAATAACACGACCTGTAAGACCATCTCCTACTTTAATAGAAGCAATCTCTCCAGTTCTTTTAACTTTATTACCTTCTTTAACACCTTTGCTATCACCCATCAATACCACACCCACATTGTCTTCCTCAAGGTTCAATGCAATAGCTTTAGTGCCATTCTCAAATTCAACTAACTCACCACTTCTAACACCATTCAAACCATATACACGGGCAATACCATCACCCACTTGTAATACAGTTCCTACTTCTTCTAAATCTGCTGAAGCATTAAAGTTGCTTAATTGTTGTCTAAGAATCGCCGAAATTTCATCTGGTTTAATGTCCGCCATAACAGTCTATTTTATGTATGATTATTTATATTTTACTAATGAACTCGTTGTTCAAAAATTGTTTTTTAATGTCTTTTAAATCTCTAGCAATACTCGCGTCTACTAAATTATTATTAAACTCTAGTACAAAACCACCAATTAAACTTTCGTCAGTTTTAGTAGTTAGTTCAACCGTTTTAAAATCGGCAGCCGATTTTACTTTTTGCTCGATCGATTTTTTTATTTCTTCACTTACTGCTACTGCAGTCGTTAAAGTCACTTGATGAATACCTTTGATCTCATTGTACTGCTCAATAAAGGCTGTGGCCATTTCTGGTAATTCTAATTCTCTACCTTTTTTCACTAATAATACAGTGAATGAATTGGTTAAAACACCTATTTTATTTTTTAGCACTTCATGAATGATACTATTTTTTTGATCGGCTTTAATGATAGGGCTACGTAACATGTTTACAAATTCGATACTTGCATGACATGCCGCTTGAATATATTTCATATCCGCATACACGGCCTCTAATTGGCCTTGTTCTGTAGCTAAATCTAGTAAGCTCTTTGCGTATCTACCTGCTAAACGTGCGTTGGGCATTTTTTAAAATTTAGTTTAACTTAACTCCGTCTGCTAATTGCTTAATATAAGTTTCTTGTTCGGCTTTATTAGTAAGCTCGCGTCTTAATACTTTCTCTGCTACTTCCACCACTAAGCTACCCACTTGGTTTTTCACTTCCGTTAAGGCTGCATTTTTTTGTTGGTTGATAGCTACTTGTGCGTCCGCTACAATTCTTTCATATTCAGACTTCGCTTTATCCTTTGCTTCAGCAATCATTTTCTCAGAAGCTTCTTTGGCTTCTTTGATAAGTGTTGCTCTTTCTTCTCTTGCTTTAGCTAATAATGCTTCATTTTCATTTTGCATTGCAGATAAGTCTGCTTTCATTTTGTCTGCCTTGGCTAAAGAATCCTCGATGCCTTTTTCTCTATCAGAGATGGCTTTCAACATAGGCTTCCAAGCAAACTTGCCTAATACAACAAGTAGTCCAAGAAAGGCAACAGTATTCCAGAATACCAATCCGATATCTGGCAACACTAATGGGTTAATTTCTAAAAACATAATCCTTAATTTATCTTAATGATTTAAAATCTTTTATCTACAATCTTTTCTTTTAAAAATCTTTTTCTACAACGCTTTGTTAAAAAATTATAGGCCCTTCGCCCTGTGCTAGGGCCTATAATGCTTTTGGAAATCTTTTGATAGATTATCCGTTCCCCAATAGGGCAACCACCACCGCAAATAAGGCTACGGCCTCAACGAAGGCAGCCATTACGATCATGTTAGAACGAATATCATTCACTGCTTCTGGTTGACGAGCAATACTTTCTACCGCTCCTTTACCAATTAGACCGATGCCAATTCCAGCACCGATAGCAGCTAATCCAGCGCCGAT
>CALPSK010000074.1 GCA_943326215.1 Sediminibacterium ginsengisoli
GGCTATTAATTGTTTAAATTGCCTCTTTAAAACCGGATTTTATGGAAAATCAAGACCCTAGTCAACAACCCTATGAGCCAAGGCCCAATGCACCTCGTGAAAAATCACAGCGTACTTACAGAGTATTTAGAAGTATTTATGATTTTACCATGGCCACCCTTATTTTAGGCTGTGGACTATTAATGTTAGGCGCCAAATGGTTCCATTTAGATATGATCATTAATGCCGGTGCCGACTTTAGATATATTTTTGGAGGTCTTTGTTTATTGTATGGAGGCTTCAGATTGTACAGAGGTTTCAATCAAATGTATTAGCCTTTCCATTTTTCCTTTCACTCGTAAATTAAAGTAGATGCGTTATTTATATATTATGTTGAGCGTTTGTATCTTGGCCACAGCATGCAAAACAAGTTCTACAACGGAGCAAGTAGATACTCCCAGTGAAGGCCGTATTCGCATTTCTGTGGAAGAAAGCTTTAAGCCTTTTATAGAGCAAGAACTTAAAGTGTTTGCTTTAAGTTTTCCGAAAGCCAATATTGAAGTTGCTTATAAATCCGAAATTGAATGTTTTAAAGATTTAGCTTCTGATAGTACCCGTATGATTATTGTGACAAGAGGCCTCGATAAAAAAGAACAAGCCAATTATAAAGACCAATTAAGCTATGCGCCCACTTTTGGCATACTTGCTTACAATGCCATTGCGGTGGTGGTGAATAAAAAATCAAAAGATTCCATTTTTTCCATGGCCGATTTAAGTGCATCACTAAGTGGTAAAAATAATAAGCAAGTAGTGATGGATGGAAGTCATTTAACTGGAATAGTTCGTTTTTTAAAAGATAGTTTATTGCATGAAACTCCTTTTGGTAAAAATGTAGTTTCAGCAAATGGAAGTGAAGAAGTCATTTCCTATATAAAAGATAATGCTAATGCCATTGGTTTTGTGGGCATGAATTGGGTGGGAGACAACTACGACCCCAAACAAATGGAAGATAGAAAGACCCTCAAAATGGCCTTAGTGGAATGTACCTTATGTATCGAAAAAGGCTACTATTCACAGCCCTCTCAGTCAAATATTAGTAAGGGGCATTATTCTCTTTCTCTACCCATTTATTATATTTTAAAAGAAAATGCCCCAGGACTTGGTACGGGGCTGCTGAATTTTATGAGCTTAGAAAGAGGGCAGTTAATTTTTCAAAGGGCTTTTTTGGTACCTGCCAAAATGGGATTTAAGAAAAGGAAGGGTTTATTAAACTAACGCTCATCAAATACCCTTAAAATTTCGGGTTTTTAACCAAAAATTAATGGGATTCTTGCCAAAAAATTTATATTTTAGCTATCCCTGTCATTTCTGTTCTTATAGTAAAAAAATAGATGTGTCATGGGGACATATTCCAAGTACAATTAATGGTAACTTGGACTTCGATTAAATTTAAAATGAAAAAAAGTAAGTGATGAAAAAATTGGTTTTTCTTTTGGTAGGATTTGTATTTTCTACTTCCTTAACAGCTCAGGTAGCTCCCTCTCCATTAGCGGAGGGTGTAAAAATGTTGAATTACGAAAAAAATAAGTCGGCCCTTAATTATTTTAAGGAAGCCTATGATAAAAATCCAGCAGATGGTGAAACTATTTTCTGGTATGGGCAGGCAATCTTAGCGCAAAACTACAATGGTATTTCTACGCCAGAGTCAATCCAAAATGCAAAAGAATTATTTCAAAAAAGTTTACAAGCTAAAGGCAGTGATGCATGGTTGTTAGTGGGTATGTCTCATATACAATCATTAGAAGGTGCGGATGTAAATGCAGTGAAGCAAAACTTAGAAGTAGCTATTACATCTACTTTAAATACAAAAGGAAAATATAAGGGCAAGCCTAGTCAAGATATCATTAATGCCATTGGTTATGTGTTTGCTGAATTACCTATAAGCATTGGAGATCACGGATATGCCATCAATAAACTAAAAGAAACCATTAGCGCCTACGATGTAGTGAATCCAAGCCTTTACATTAACCTTGGTATTAATTATTTAAAATTAGGGGGTGGTGAAAATGGGGGCGATGCAGTAACTGCTTTTCAAAATGCAATCAATGCAGATGCGAAAAACGCCTACGCTTATTATAGAATTGGTAAAGTGTATCAAACACAAAACAATAAAGAATCTTTAGACGAATATTTTAATAAAGCTATCGCAGCCGATGCAACTATCGCGCCTGTTTATTTTTCTTTATATACTTACTATGCTGACGTAAGCACAAGTATTGCCAAAACGAATTTGGATTTATTTTTACAATACGCAGACAAGGATCCAATTTTCGAATATTTCAGTGCCGACTATTTATTTAGATCTGGTCAATTTGACCTGTCTTTAGAAAAAGCAAAGGCAATGGAAGCTGCAGGAAGTCTTAGTATTTTTCCAGGCTTAGCCGTTTTATTAGCTAAAAACTATGATAAAAAAGGGGATACCGTTTTAGCTAAATCTTATATCGAACCTTATATCACCAATACCACTCCAGATAAATTAGTCAATACCGATTATGAATTAGCGGTGAAAATTTTATCCAAGTTTAGTGGAAGCCAGGCTTCCTTAGTGGCCATTTTAGAAAAAGCCATTGCAGCTGACACAACCAAGGTTAACAAGCTAAAATATTACAAATTAGGCTATGAGATGTTAGAAAAAAGTAATATGTATACCGATGAATTAAAGTGGTATGCGAATTATTCTGCCCTTAGAGGGGTGAAAGATGAAGTATACTATTATAAAACAACCAGTATTGCTATCAATGCCAAAGAGGGGGCATTAGCGACTGCAACTGCCAAAGAGTATGTGGCAACCTTCCCAGAAAAGCCCAATGGCTATTCTATGAATGTAAGAGCTGCTAAATTGTTGGATACCGCCAATAACCTAGGTATCTTATTTGAGGCTGTAAATAAGCAAAACGAGTTTTTGTTAAAGGATGTCACTAAAAACAAGCAAACTTTGGTCAACAATTACTATACCTTAATTGGCTATTATAACGAGACTAAGGGCTATGAAAATGCTGTATTAATGTGCGATAAAGTTCTAGAATTAGTACCTGAGGATCCAACCACGCTTCAAGCCAAGGCTTTATTTGTAAAAAACATCGATATTATCAAGAAAATGCAAAATTCTAAGGGCGGCGTACCTGCTCCCCCAGTGGAAAAGCCAGCAGCCGATACCACTGAAATCAAAAAAGGCTAAAACGTCTATTTAAGCACATTAATTGTGTAAAAAATAATTGAAAATTACTCCCCATTTATGGGGAGTTTTTCGTTATATGAGCTATCCTTTGCGTATTTTTGCGGCACCAAAAACATATGTATGATTCTGTTGCAGTTTTGGATGTCTGCGAACGAGACAAATAGCGCTACTAATTACTTACCCATTGCATTGCAATTATTATTTGCAGGAGGCTTTGTTGCCTTAATAATTTTGATTTCAAGTTGGATGGGACCTAAGAGAGATACAAGCGATAAATTAGAAAACTTTGCGAGTGGAATTGAAACACATGGAGATGCAAGATCACCTATGGCGATCAAGTATTTTCTAGTGGCTATTTTATTTGTGTTATTTGATGTGGAAGTTATTTTCTTTTATCCTTATGCAGTGAATTTTAAAAGTTTGGGTTGGGCTGGATTTGGTGAAGTGGTTTTATTTGTAGGATTCTTTTTGGTGGGTTTTATATACATCATTAAGAAGGGAGCCTTACAATGGGAAGATTAATTATAAAAAATAAAGTAGTAGCAATATGCGTCCTGTACGATTTAATTTAAATCCTAAAGAAGCTGAAATTTCAGAAGCCATTTCTATGGGCAAGGCACCCGATGGTGTTCCTGGCGATGGTTTTTTTGCAACGCAGTTAAGTTCTGTAGTGGGATTGGCTAGAAAAAATTCTTTATGGCCTTTGCCTTTTGCTACTTCTTGTTGTGGTATTGAATTCATGGCGACCATGGCATCGCATTATGATTTATCTCGTTTTGGTTCAGAGCGTGTGGGTTTTTCTCCACGTCAATGTGACTTATTAATGGTCATGGGTACGATTGCCAAAAAAATGGCACCGGTTTTAAGACAAGTGTATTTACAAATGGCAGAACCACGATGGGTAATTGCAGTGGGAGCTTGCGCTTCTAGTGGTGGTATATTCGATACTTATAGTGTGTTACAAGGCATTGATCAAGTGATTCCCGTAGACGTATATGTACCTGGCTGCCCTCCACGTCCAGAAGCGATCATTGATGGTTTTATGAAAATTCAAGATTTAGTAGGACAAGAAAGTATACGCAGGCGTAATAGTGAAAAATACCGCGATTTATTAAACAGCTACGGCATCCAATAAATCTAATAAAAAATAGAGCATAAAATTTTTGAATAGAAATGGCATTAAGCAACGAGACAATACAAAATAAGTTAATAGAAAAATTTGGAGACCAAGTTTTGAATTTCTCGACTGCGTCTGGTATTTTATCTTTCGAATCATCCAAAGAAATTAATTTAAAAGTACTTCAGTATTTATACGAAGAGCCAATCTTAGGTTTTACTTTTTTAACCGATTTATGTGGGGTGAATTACCCAAATAATATTGGAGCAGAATTAGTAGTTGTATATCATTTACATAATTTTTCAGAAAATATTCGTTTGCGTTATTCAGTAAGTACCTCTGTAAATGAAACAGCGGTATTTACAGCTAGTAAATTATTTGAATCGGCCAATTGGATGGAGCGGGAGACCTATGATTTTTTCGGCATTAATTTTGTAGGCCATCCTAATTTAAAACGCATTTTGAACGTAGAGGAGATGGATTATTTTCCTTTAAGAAAAGAATATCCATTAGAGGATCAAACAAGAATAGATAAGGATGATGAAATGTTTGGAAGAGGATAGGTGAATTAAAAGATTGAATTAAAAAAGTAAAGGCGCAATAAAAATAGAATGGAACATCAAACGCATATAACATTACCTAAAGGGTCCATTGAAAAAACAACGACCACTTTAAATATTGGGCCAACCCATCCAGCAACGCATGGGGTGTTTCAAAATATTATGGAAGTGGATGGGGAGCGTGTGGTATCCACAGAACAAACAGTGGGATATATTCACCGCGCTTTTGAAAAATTAGCAGAACGTCGTCCTTTATATCAAATTACGCCCATTACCGATCGTTTAAATTATTGCAGTAGTCCCATTAATAATATGGGCTGGCATATTACCTGCGAGCGTTTCTTAAAACTGGATTTACCCAAGCGTGTCGATTACTTGCGTGTAATTATTATGGAGCTTGCACGTATCTCAGATCATTTAATTTGTAATTCAATTGTAGGGGTGGATACAGGTGCGTATACAGGATTTTTATACGTAATGCAATACCGTGAATTAATTTATGAAATATATGAAGAAGTATGTGGGTCCCGTCTTACTACTAATATTGGCCGCATTGGTGGCTTTGAAAGGAATTTTACAAATACAGCGTTTACGAAACTCGAGAAA
>CALPSK010000075.1 GCA_943326215.1 Sediminibacterium ginsengisoli
AAGCTGCCTTAGAAGCTGGTGCGCATATTATAAATGATATTAGCTGTGCTAGTATTGATGAAAATATATTGACAGTGGTGGCTAAATACAATGCAGGGTATATTGGTATGCATTTAACGGGCGGTATTGATACTATGCATAAAGTAGAGACTAGAGAAGATATTATGGAATCAATCATTTCTTATTTTGAAGTTAAAAAGAAATTATTAGCTAAACATGGTATCCTTCATTGGGTTATTGATCCTGGTTTTGGATTTGGGAAAACCGTGGAAGAAAATTTCACCATTATTAAAAAATTAGATTCCTTAAAACAACTTGGACTTCCCATTTTAGTAGGGGCTTCTAGAAAATCGAGTTTATATAAAACCTTGGGTATAGCATCCAAAGAGGCTTTAAATGCAACTACAGTTGCGAACACTGTGGCTTTATTAAATGGCGCGAACATTCTTAGAGTGCATGATGTTAAAGAAGCTAATGAAATAATTCAATTACTACCCTACCTAAAATAAAAATGCTCCTCTTATTAGGAGAAGCATTTTATATATTTTAAGAAATAGTAAATTCTTAGTTTACTATTTTTTTCTACTTATTATCTTACTGGTGGCGGTGGAGGTGCAATAGTGTTTGCTTTTGGAGCAGCAGTTACATCTTGAATTTCAATATCAAAGGCTAAGTTATCATAAGGTTTGATAGCGCCATTTGCTTGTGGGCCATAAGCCAACATTGCAGGAATGTATAAAACGCCTTTTCCTCCTTTACCAAAATACTTTAATCCGATATCCCAACCTGGAATAACGCTACCTGTACCTACTTTTACATCGTAAGGTCTAGCCTTAGGATCGTTAGGGTTCATATTAGTATCGAATACTTCACCCTTCAAATTATATCCTTTATAGAATACACTTGCAATTTTTGTAGAATCAATTCTGTTGGCGGCATCTCCAGCTACTTTTGTTACAACAAATACACCTTCTGGAGATTGTACTGCAGTAATTTTATTTTTAGCTAAATAAGCTGCAATAACAGCAATCTCTCTTGCTTTTTCTTTGTCTTGCTCTTTTTTGTAATCGGCATCTACTAATTTAACATCCGTAAATACATCTAAGATTTCAGCTCTACCTAAAATTATATCTTTCGCTTTGAATACTTCATTCAATTGTAAAACTTTCATACTTACTAAAGAATCAATGTATAAAGAGAACTCAACCTTATCTCCTTTTCTACATTTCATAATTACTTCTGTGAATGTATACTTACCTAAACGAGCAGTGTCAATAGGGAAATAAACTGGTATAGCACCAAAAGTTGAACTTAAAGTAGTGTCTTTAGATTTTAACTTGTACTCTACATTTAATTTAACGAATTGACCTTGTTGCAATAATTTCTCATTACCACTACCGTGTGTAATTTTGTAAGGCATACCAGATGGGGCTTTTTCATATTGGTTACAACTTGCAAACAAGACAATAGCAGCCACTAACTTTAATGTTGATTTTATCATTTTTATTTTAATTGTGTTAATTGTGATGTGTATTCTTTTATAATGGTTTTAAAATCGGTTGCGGTTTCTTCCACAGACTTTGAAGATCTTCCTCCAGCGGCATTCGCATGCCCTCCCCCTTCAAAATGTGTGCGTGCAAATATATTAACATCGAAGTTACTTTTGCTCCTAAAACTCCATTTTCTTTCTTCTTCCCTGTCAATGACTATGGCGGCTAGCTTAATACCCTCAATGGATAACAAATAATTAACCAATCCTTCGGTATCCCCTGTTTTTAATTCGAATTTATATATATCCGTTTTGGGGATGGCCATCAGGGCAGTATTTAATTCAGGAATTACCGTCATTCTATTTAAAAAAGCATTGCCCATAAACTTTAATCTTCCCTCTGAAGAATTATCATATATTTTTTCATGGATTAATGAATGCTTCAAACCTAATTCTTTTAAATGGGCTACTATTTTATGCACAGAAGCCGAAGTAGAAGGGAAACGGAAAGAACCTGTATCGGTCATCAGTCCTGTATATAAACAAGTGGCAATATCAAGATTTATTAAATTACTATGGCCCGATTCTACTATGAAATTATAAATCATTTCACAGGTAGAACTCATCATCACATCGCTTATACCATAGGCAAAGGAAGGCGTATCGGGTTGTTGGTGATGATCCACTAATATTTTAAGTGCTTTTGCTTCTTTAATAATGGGTTCCAAATGCTTTGTACGGTGCAGTATATTAAAGTCCAAACAAAACACATAATCGGCTGCTTGAATGATACTGGTAGCTTTTTCTTTATTAGATTCAAAATCAATCACATTTTCTGTGCCTGGCATCCAATCTAAAAAGGAAGCCCAATTCGTGGGAGATACTACCGTTACCTCATGGCCCAACTGCTTTAAAAAATGGTATAGACCCAAACTAGAGCCCATCGCATCGCCGTCTGGCTTTTGATGCGAAGTAATAACAGCCTTAAAAGGTTTATTCAGAATGGGGTAAAATTGTTCAATTGATTGCATAGAGGTACAAATTTAGCGTAAATCAGATGTTTTTCAGTAATTTTGCGCCTGCAATTAGCAACTAATAATAAATTAACTATGAACCGCACATTTACGATGATTAAGCCAGATGCCACTTCAAAAGGCTATACTGGAGCAATATTAGACCAAATTATTAAGGCTGGATTTAGCGTTAAAGCCATGAAATGGACAAAATTAACCGTTGAACAAGCTGGTCAATTCTATGAGGTTCATAAAGAACGCCCTTTTTATGGTGAATTAGTAGCCTTTATGAGTTCTGGCCCTATTGTGGCTGCTATCTTAGAAAAAGAAAACGCTGTAGCCGATTTTAGAAAATTAATTGGGGCTACTAATCCTGCTCAAGCAGAAGAAGGAACGATTAGAAAGAATTTTGCAGCTTCTATGGGAGAAAATGCTGTTCACGGAAGTGATAGTGATGAGAATGCACAAATTGAAGGAAACTTCTTCTTTGCTGCTACTGAAAGATTTTAATTCATAAAAAAGGCCCTTAAGAAAAATTAAGGGCCTTTTTATTTTATATAATAATTTTTTCGAGCGTATTATTTCTTGCCTCCTCTTGAAATAGGCTTGCCGTACTTTTTCTGCATTATTTCTTTTCTATTCTTGCGTACATTCACTTTGCTATTCTTAGCCGATTTTTCGTGGAAGGCTGGGCCCGATTCTTCTTTCTTAGGCAGTTTAATTTGAATAATTTTCATTCTAACTTTCGGCTTCTCGTCCTCCGTTAAAATGGATGATATTTCTAAATCATCTGGCAAGGCTAAATGTGGAATGGCTTGCTTCATTAAAGTTTCTATTCCCTTTTGTAAAACTTTTTCTTTCTCTGTTACAAAGGTCATGGCAATACCTTTTTTATCTGCTCTTCCTGTTCTTCCAATACGGTGAATATAATTTTCGGGCACATCGGGTGTATCAAAATTAATTACATGTGTTACTTCTGCTACATCAATACCTCTGGCCATCACATCGGTAGCAATTAAATATTTGTATACTCCTGCTTTAAATTGTTTAACGGTATTAAAACGATGATTTTGTTCTTTGTTAGAATGTATCACGCCTACTGTTTCTGGAAACTTTTCATTTAACTTTTCAAAGAGCTGATCTGCCAAAGCTTTGGTAGCAGCGAATATAAGTACCTTGGTCATAGCTTCATTAGAACTTAATAAAAGCTCTAACAAATTAACCTTAGTATTAAAATTAGGAACATCATACGCATGTTGAATAATATTTTCAAGCGGTGTTCCTGTTGGTGCTGCTTCTACTCTTACGGGTGCGCTGAAATAATCATTCATTAATTTTTCAACGTCGTCTGTAATAGTGGCTGAAAAAAGTAAGTTCTGTCTTTTGGCAGGAAGTAATTCTAAAATATTTGTGATTTGTTTTCTAAAACCTAAATTCAACATTTCATCCATTTCATCAATGACTAGTTTCTTAATCATTTTTGTTTTAAAAGCGCCGTTCATGATTAAGTCAAATATTCTTCCTGGTGTGGCTACAATAATATCTGCCCCGCTTTCTAATGCTATTTGTTGCGTATTAATATTCACTCCACCAAATACGCCTACTGCAGACAGACTCATATACGGTGTTAACTTATTAACTGCTTCTACTACTTGTACCACTAATTCTCTAGTGGGTACTAAAACTAAAATTTGAGGATCTTTATTTTTATCAAATTTCCATTGTCTTAAACAAGGCAATAAATAAGCAAATGTTTTACCTGTTCCTGTTTGTGCAATTCCACATACATCTCTACCCGACATCACTATAGGAAAAACCCTGTGCTGAATAGTGGTAGCTTCCTTAAAACCTAGTTCTTCAATAGCTCTTAATAAAGGGGTATTTAAATTTAATTCTTGAAATGTCATAAAGCGTAAATGTGACGCGAAGGTAGTTTATTAAAGCGCTATTGATGCATAAATATTAGATAATTGTAGTTTATAATTTATATAAATACTTATATACCAATTACTTAGAATAGTTTAACTATAAATTTAAAGAGTTTGTAATTGAATTTAATAATCTCATATAAATGATAGGTACTGCATTAAAAAAATTATATTTAGCTAATGAAAATTTCACAAAAATCTAAAATTTAAATAAATGAAATTAAGTATTCAACTAAAGCAGTTCGGTGTAAACTTATGCAAGGTGCTTACCATTGTTATGCTAAGCTTGGCATCACTGCAGGTATATAGTCAAAATGATGATAACATTAATAGTAGAGATATTGCCTACCTTACTTCTGGAGGTAAATTACATCCCTTGCAAGCTATTATGGATATCAGACATTATACCATTGCCTTGGATGTAGATGTAGCAAAGCAATCCATTAGTGGTTCGACTGAAGTAAGTTTGAATTTGTCTAAAAAAACAGATACTATTTTACTTGATTTAATTCATTTATATAAGGTGACTAAAATTAAAGTGAATAATAAAGCTGCTACCTTCTATCAACACGACGATAAAATATTTATTAGTTCCGCTGCAGGTTTTGGAATAGGTAATCAAAAAGTATTTATTGAATATAGTGGTATACCTCCTGTTGCTATTAAACCTCCTTGGGATGGAGGATTTACTTGGAAAAAAGACAGTGCAGGATATGATTGGATATCTATCAATATTCAAGCTGAAGGTGGAAAAATGTACTTCCCTTCTAAGGATCATCCAAGCGATGAACCGAATGAAGGAGCCGATTTAAAAATTACCGTGCCTTCTCATTTAGTAGTGGCAGGGCCAGGGTTATTAATGAATACTAGCACTAAGAAAAATAAAGCAACTTATCATTGGAAAACGAATTATACTATTAGTAATTATTGTATTTTATTTAATATAGGTAAGTATAAAGTGTATAAAGATGAGTTAACCACTATTCTTGGCAATAAAGTACCCATTGAATATTATGTATTAGAAGT